>DSBN01000260.1 GCA_011046055.1 Sediminispirochaeta sp.
ATTTTGAAGCGCACATACCAATTAGGGATAAAGTAAAGCTTGTTATTTCACTATCTTTTTGATACTCTTATTAATAAGCGGTAAACCTGTCAAGCTTCTTTTCCGAGAATATAGTATCGTGATGTTGAGGTGAGGAGAATATTATGGCCTTTGATGACGAAAAAAAGCACAGCAGCCTAAGCCAGGAGTCGGAGCTGGAAAAGTATGGGGTCTGGGTCAAAGTAGGTCCTGAAGAGATAGACGGGGAAGACGAGCTCATCGACAGTGAGTACGAGCTCCATGATCTTAGCCCGGAGGAAGGAGATACGTCGTCATCGGAGGATTCAATCAACGAACTCACGGACGAAGAAGAGGAACTACTCGGAGAACTGGAAATGGACCTTGATACTGAAAATCAGGAAGAGGGTTCTGAAGATGAATTAAAATCCGAAGATTCCGATAGTGGCTCACTGGATCTCGAGGAGCCTCTTGATTTTGAAATCCCCGAAGATGAGGAAGAGAGTGATAGCGAGACTGAAGATCTGGAGGACTTGGATATAGACGATCTTGAAGAACTCTCGGATTTGGAGCTTCCCGATGAGGAGAGCACCGCCGGGGATATTGGGGAGGAAGAGTCCGAGGAGATGCCTATGGAAGAAGAGGACCTCGAACTCACCGAGGATGAAGATTTAGATATTGATGAGGATCTTTTATTACAGTCCGAAGACTTGGATGAGATAGAAGATCTGGATATAGATAGTTTAGTGAAAGAAGACCTGGAAGAACTGAAAGAACTCAGCGGCGTCCAGACCAGTTCGGAAGGTTCGGAAGGCGAAGATTTTATAGAGGGTCAAGAGGAAGAACTCCCCATCATCGAACAAGAGATCGAAGATATCAGTCTCGACGAACTACAGCAGGAGTCGGACTTGGACAAGGTGAGTTCAGACTTCGAGCCGGAGAGTGATGAAGAGATCGAAACCGAGGAAGATTTTGAGTTTGAAGATTTTGACGATCTGCAAGCTCTTGAAGAGGAGCTGCAGGAGGATGCATCCGTACCCGCCGCGGCACCTGAAACAGCGCCTGCCTCGTTTACGGACTCCGAGGAAGCAGGGACGGACTCTACCGGTTCGGGGGAGATACTCTCCAAAATTGAGCAGGAATTGCTGTCTATTAAAAGCGAACTCTCCTCGCTAAAACAGGAGTTATCCTCTCTCCGCTCCGCCAGAGCGGATGAACCCGCAACTGCGGAGCAGGGTGTATCCAGGACGGATGAGCGGCCTCCGGAGACATCGGCAGACTCTTCGGAAGAGAAGATATCCGAGACCGGTTTTTTTGATGAAGATGAAGATGAGACAATCGCCCTCACCGGGGATGAATTGGACAATATACTCAACACGGCTCAATTCACGGAGGAGAACGGTACCGCCGAGGTCCTGGGCGAGGATAACGAAGAAGAGACCTTTGCCGTCGAATTTGAGGATGACATAACATTGCCCGATTCGGACAATCAATCAACGGCTGACTTGGATGAAGAGCTCTCAGGGGAAGAAGAAGAGACGGAGACTTTCGACTCAGCACAAGACCTGCCAAGCTCAGAGGAAGAAGAGCTCTCGGAAGAGCCTGAAGCGGAGATGCTTCTGGATGAAGATTACGATAACGAAGCACTGGAGCTCCCCGACGAGGACGAAGAGCTCGGCGAGCAGGAAGACATCCTCGGGGATATTGAAGACCTCGACGAGCTGATGGACGAATTAGAACAGGACCAGGAAGAGGAGCTCGCGGAACCCGAAACGGAGAAAGAGATTCTCCCTGACACGGAAAGCGTGGCTGATCTGCCCGATGACGAAGCAGCAGAAAACACCGCCGATGAAGCAATTGATGAAGAAGATATCGTCGACATCGACCTCAGCGATATAGAAAGCGCGACCGTTGAGGATGATCAAGAAGCACAAAGCTCCGCCACCGCGGAGGATCACGAAGAAGAAAGCGAAGAGCTGGAGAGCCTGGAAGACGAAGTCTTCGACGACCTAGAAATCGATTTGAGCAGCGAGGAAGAGGAAGCGAAGCCGGAAGCATTATCACCGGAAACCGACCAGGATTCCGCTGAAGAGTTGGCCGATCTATCTTTTGAGGAAGAGGAAATTGATCTGGCAGGCGACGAAGAGATGGAGTCCGAGGCTGAAGACGATGATGAAGAGCTCGATTTTGACAATTTTGACTTCGGCGGCATTGAAGAAAACGCCGATGATGAGGAAGCAAGCGCCAAAACCGAGGAGTTCGTACCGCCTACGCAGGACGATGGAGAGACATCAGACGAGGACATTGATCTGGAAAGCTTGGTGCCTTCCGATGTTGAAGAGCTGGAAAGCGAAGAAGAGCTGGATACCGATTCCATAGAGACACCGGCCGATGAGGAGATTCTCTTCGATGAGGGAGAACTGGACGAGGAGGATTCCGACATTACCTCATTGGAACCGTCCTCTCACGAAGAAGTCGATCTCAGCGATGAGTTCAGCAATCAATCGGAGGAAGAGATCTCGGCAGCACCACCAATCTCTAACGAAGGGCTACCCGACGGTTTGAAAAGCGAGATCAAGTCGGTTCTCTCATATATGGATCAGCTTTTAGAATCACTTCCTGAGGAGAAGATACAAGAGTTCGCCAATTCTGAGCACTTCGAAGTGTACAAGCGACTTTTTGACGAGCTGGGATTGAACGAGTAGAGGGGAGGAACCGATGACCGAGAGACACGACGCTAATCTTAAAATCCCCAAAAAAGGTGGTTTGCTCAGCAGCGCTATTTCCATCCAAAAAAGCGAGTCCGTACTGGATGTAAAAAAAAAAGCTCTGATAACGTTGCGCATGGTATCTTCCAGAATATAGCGGAAACGATACAAGATGCCGAAGCCTATCCTTTTGCCGCAGTCGAACTCTTTGTCCCAATTTTCGATCAAAAGATAATTAGCCGCGGAACACTGTTGCTGCCGGACCGCGAAGGTCAACGTTTCGCACCAAGGCTGCAGATAGGTCTGGATGTCTCCAGTATGCGGCGACTCCGTATTCCCATAGCACAGATCGAGTCTCACATAAAAACCGATGTGAGCCTTTTCCAACAAGATGAGTTGCTTTTCCTGGAACCATTTCTTTCTAGAAGAATATTTGAGTCCAGCGAGCAGGCCCTGTTTATAGCATTTCGCAAATCTGGAAAGTGTATTGCTCTCCTCTTGGAGTTGGACGGTGAGGCGGAGGACAATTTTCCGGTTTTAGAGGCCTTTCCACAACCTTTACTGATCGAAACCACGGATTTCTTGATGAGATCACGCAAAAAACTCTCTGGGTCGGTGCAAAACACCTGCTCCGAAGCGTCTCAACTCATGCAAAGGACCGAACGAACAATAAATCAAGCAAAAAACGAAGGCAAGCACCTGCTGTTTCTCATCTTGGACCTCAGCCCTCTTCTGGATGCGCTGACTGAAATTTCCCCCAGCTTGGATAGGTTTACCCTTGCCGAGGATCTAAGGGGTGGTCTTTCCTTGCTGACCACCGATCAGGGATTCTGCGCCGAAGGAAAGGACGACTACACAATCATGGCTCTCATCAGCAAGAAAGCCCATAGTCGTAGCGTGCTGGTCCACCAAATAAACAACCTATTGAAGAGAGAGTGGTTTGGCGGACGGGAGATTCCGCCCTTGAAAATTTTTAGCAGAACTTGGCCGGAAGACGGCAAGCAAGCCGAAGAACTACTCGCCGATTTTATTTTGAAGCGAAAATGAGTACCGAGCAGTCTCCACAAATCTCGCTGCACTCCAAGTACCGTCCTCAGCTCGAAGCGCAAAGATACCTTGACTCCTTGGATTTGAAGCGTAGCATCAGCACTTTTTTACTCATTGAACCCGGACATGGTTACTTGAGCGGAGAGCTCCGAAAGAGGTACCCCAGGGCTAAAGTATTGGAAGTGCACTGCGATCCGGTATTCGCAGCGTCGAGGAATACCGAAGATACTTTTCTCTGGACTCCGGTGGAGCAGCTCTCTTTATGGGCTTTCCTCTCCACGCATATACATGATTTAGAATTGGGAAGCTTAGAATTAATAGAATGGCCTCCGGCGGAAAGGCGTTACGGCGAATCGTACCATCGGGTACTTAAGGATGTGCTGTTGTTCTTGCAAAACCGAAGATCCGTAGTACATACCACCGGGATTTTCGGGCCTTTGTGGCTGCGCAACACCTTTCTACGCTTGCTGAGCTCCCCCATCATTATGGAGCCTTTTATCGAAAATCGCCCGATACTAGTCGCCGCCGGCGGACCAAGCCTGGAATCAGCCATTCAGCTCTTAAAATCAGCCCCCGCGTCCTACGCCGTCTGGGCCCTGCCCTCGGCTCTTCGAGCTTTAAGGGCGGCTAATATTCCCATCGACCTGCTTATCCACAGCGATCCAGGCTACTACGCTCAGCGGCATCTTCTATGGCTGCCCCAGAGTTCAGACTCGGCGTCTCCTCTGTTCGCCGCCCTTCCCACTCGACGGCGGGAACAGCCCACTCTGCTTCTCCACAGCCATAGCCGGATCGAAGATTTTTTTATATCCCGACTCTCCTTGCCGGCAGCGGATGTGATCGCCCATGGAACCGTCGCTGGAACGGCCCTGTCGTTGGCCGAGAGGTACAGCAGGGGGCCAGTTATCTTCTCCGGTCTTGACCTCGAGTTTCAGGATATAAAGAGTCACGTATCACCCCACGGTTTCGACGAACTGCTTTTCGCCTCGAGCCATCGTTTTGATCCTATTGAGGAGGTGTACTACCGTCGAAGTCCTCGCTCGCAGGGAGAAGACAAGAAAAGAAGCTTCGCCTTGAATCGATACAAGGATTGGTTTTCTTCCCTCCCGCCCCAAAAACATGGTCGCTATTTTCGACTTTTTCCCTCATCGACAAAAATTCCCTTTTTTCTCGATATCAACAACGAATCAGATCTAAAACGGCAATTGACCGGGAGTACCATTGATGAGCGTAGCACCGCTCACACGGTTCTTCACCCTCATCGAGCCGATACGGTAATAAAAGAGTATTTTGACCGTATAGAGAAAGAGATTGCTTCGATGACACGGAGATTTCAAACGAAGCCTTTCGTCGACCTCCTTCGTCAGCACCCCTTAGCCACTGAGTTCTTGAGCTACTGCTGCTACCCGCAGCTCTTTCGGGTTCATATGGACAAGCTCAAAGACGGAGGGTCTGGGGCTGGAGCCATGGCAGAGCTTCGGCACCGGGGTTTGCACGCGATAGACAAGTATCGACAAGTTACAAATACCCTGGGGGCTACGGGATGAATACGAATGGGGTGCTCAGCAGAAACATGCTCTCCCTTTCATCGGCGCAGCCGGCTCTTTCGGCCCGAATCGGGGCCCAAGAGCCATCTATAATGGTCGATGTGGTTCCATCCAAATCGGGCGAGCCGGTTCCGGTACTTTTTCAGGATGATAGAAAATATTACCTGCATTCTAGAATAGATCCGGAAAAGGAGGGGCGAAGATTTTACGACTCTTCGCCCTACGGTGGTTATCTCGTCTTTCTTGGATTCGGCGCCGGTCATCATATCTTGCCCTACCTCAAAAGAAACGATATTTCAGGCATTTTGATCATTGATTACGACGCAGCTTTATTCAAATCTATTTTAGCAAAGATCGACCTGCGTCCGTTTTTTTTGGATTCACGGGTGCGCTTTCTCATCGAGCCTCAGCCCGAAGAGATTGTGAAGGACATGCTGGACAACTACCTTCCGGCGGTTTCTGGTAACTTTCACCTCTTGCAACTCCGAGCACGCGTTCAATCGGCGCCGAGCCGATTCAACCAGGCCAAGGAAGAGATCCAGCGCGTACTGAAGTCGATTTCCGAGGACTATTCGGTGCAGTCTTACTTTGGGAAGCGCTGGTTTATCAACAGTCTGGAGAACCTTAAAGTGGCGGAGTTCTCCACCACCACCCTGCCTCCGATCCGCCATGCCTTGATTACCGCCGCCGGACCGTCATTGGAATTGCAGCTGAATGAGCTCAAAAGGCTCAAGAGTCAAGGCACTCTCATAGCCACCGATACCTCGCTCCCCTTTCTTCTCAACCACGATATTCTACCGGACATGGTAATTTCCATAGATTGTCAGCACGTGACTTACCACCATTTCATGTCGGGCTATCCGGAACGGGTTCCCTTGATACTGGACCTAGCCTCCCCCAACCACCTTACTCGCCAAACCGACAAACTGGTCTTTTTCACCAGCGGGCATCCATTTTCCCGGTATGTCAACAGCAACTGGCGGCGTTTTCCCTTTATTGACACCTCCGGGGGGAATGTTGGTCACGCCGCCGTCAGCTTGGCCGAAGCATTGGGCGCACAGCGGATATCTCTCTTCGGGATGGATTTCTCTTTTCCCAACGGGAAGAGCTACGCCCGAGGAACCTATCTCTACCCCTTTTTCCAGCATACGGCCAATAGATTTCTCACTACCGAACTTTCTTTTATGAAGCTGCTGTTTCGCAACGACAGCATTATCAAGATAAAAGATGGGAATAACTTCCGATATACTACCAGACCGATGATCAGTTACAAAGAGAGATTGGAGCAGGCATTCACCCATCTGAACGCAAAGGTTGAACCGATGCCGGGAAGAGGAGAGCCGATCCGCCGTCATCCGGGTAGGGAAGAGTACCGAGAGAAGCAGATGGTGTCTCGACTTTTTTCCGCCGGCGCCGCCGAAGAACCATGGGAAGATTTTCTGCGCTCCTATCGTGAAGCTTTGCTCCTCCTCCCCGAGGCATCCGAGTCTCTATGGGACTATAAAGCGTCTCTGAATAAAAAACAGAGAGATATACTCACAACCCTCTACCCGGCGGCTGCGGCAATGAGACGAGAGCACGAGCTGATTGGATTGCATCGCGCCGGTGCGAGAATAATTCCCGATGTCATAGACTGGAGTGTCGCGGTAATCGATAGTCAACTGGAGGCACTGGAGTAGAGAACTCCAGCATAACCCACGAAAGAGCTATCCCGGTGCAAGGAATAGCTGCTATCGTAGCCTACCAAAACCCCTTCCCGGCAAAAACGCACCGAAGCGTATTCTATGACCGCAGCAGCCGCCCCCGCGGAACACGCCGCCTGCTTTTCATTGCCCAGCTCCAGAACCCTTTGCGCGTCCATCTCCAACATTGCCCGGATAATAGCGGCGTCGTTCACATTCTGGGCCCACTCTCTGGCCTGCTCACCGCTTCCATGGGGTGTAAAATTGTAGTTTGGTCCGTAATGGGTCAGATCCGTGGAGCCGACCACGTTGATTCTTCTCCCCAGATCCTCGCTGATCCCCGAGAGGCAGCGCCCGAGTTCCAAAGCCTCTTCACTGGCGCCGACTCGCAACCACAACAGTTTAGCCCGTGGAAAAAGTACCGGAATAAAGGGCAGCTGGACCTCCACGGTATTGTCGATTCGCCGATCCTCCCTCAAGGCGAGTTGATCGGATAGAGCCTGCAGAAGTTCGGAATCCCCGGGTATATCCCCCATCGGTGTCTCGAAAAGATCCTCATAGGCGGCCACAAGCCCGCTGCCGGCCGGTAGGTGTCCGCCCACAAGTACCACCGTCTCAACGTCTCTGTTTAGTCGCCTCAGAGTTTTATAAGCCAAGCTTCCAGAAAAAGCCCACCCAGCATGGGGTACGATTGCTGCCAGACCGTGGAGCTCCGGTTCGCTTCGAATGGAGCGCTCCCACTGCTCGACGGTTTTCTTTAGGTCCTCGGCGGTGTCGGGGTACCATCCCCTTGGCAGCTCTCTTCTTCGTTTTTTCACAATTCCCATACCCCAAATTTAAAAAAAGCATCCACGGTCCTCAAGCTTTTGGAAAAAATAATTTTACTTTCCCCGGTTTTTCTTTATAATGAGCTCTATGAAAAGGAATAACGCTAGAAGTTCCAGTTCTCTGAAGATAGTGAGCATCATCGTATTGTTTGTTTTGGCTGTCAGTCTCACCGGCTTCGGGCTATTCGCCCTAACCAAAGCGAATGAACTCGAGAGAGTGGGTATTCAAACAGTGGACTCCCTGAGCAGAAGGGGGCATGCTCTCTTCTCTGAAAAACACGAGGTCTCTGAATTGATCAGGTTTCGCCAGGATCTGCTCGAATCTCCGCAGGTGAAAGGCCTTATTCTCTACGACGCCGAGGACAAGCTGATATACGCCTACGCTCGGAACTCCAGTTTTATCGATCTGCCGCCACGGTACGACAGGAAGGAGAGTATTTCCATTGAAGAAGTCGATCTTCTTCCCCGTTCGATGGAGGATAAACTAATCCAACGTAGTTTTAGGGAGGCGCAAACCTTCGGATCCAAGGCGATTGTCGAAGTGCTCCCCTTTGAGTCGCTGTTCAAACCGATGCTGGCACTTCTTCTGCTTCTCCTCTTCAGTGGAATATTCTTTCTCCTAGCCCTAATCGCAGCGCAATCCCGAGACAGGTCCCCAGCGCCCCCCGATAAGGTCGTTCAAACCTTCAACACCGAAAAAGACTGCAAAGAGCATGTCTCCCCACCGGATAAAGTGGAGGATGATGATTTGCTCAACAAACTGGGCAACGAACTAAAGCGCGCGGCCAATTTTGATCAGGATCTGGTTTTGGGTCTGATCTCCTGCGGTCGCGGACTTTCCAATTCCGAGAGAGCGAGCTTTTTCAAACTCCTGGAAGAACATTTTGAATACAAAGACCTCATCTTCGAACAGCAGGATTCTCAAGCGGCGGTAGTGCTTCCGAACACGGAGCTTGAGCAGGGTTTGTCCAAATTTAACAGCTTCCAGAAAATGGTTTTCAACACCAACACCAGCTGCCGTTTTGATATCGCCATTGGATCGAGTTCGCGAAACGGACGACTAATCGGTGGAGAGAGGCTCCTGGGAGAAGCTCAAGCGGCGCTGCGGAAAGCCGAATCGGCTCAGGACAACCGACTGGTAGGATTCAAACCCGACCCGGGCAAGTACCGCGCGTTTTTGGCCCAGGAAAAGTCATAGCCCCGGCGATACTCCGTCTCATCGGCGGCGCCGGTATCGAAAAAATCCGTACAGCAGGATGATACTCGGCACAAGTATCAAGCTGAGAAACCGCGATCTTGCCATAACCAAGTTTATTTTATCTCGGCTCGATCCGGTCAGCTGCGGGTAGGCACGGACACTCCTCCTCCGTAGTCGCATCAGATCTTCGTCTCCGACAAGATATTCGGCGACGGAGAGAAGAAAATCGAGATTGTACAGACTGTCGGAGTACTGGATGGTATCGGTGGCAAAATCGGAATCTCCCACCACTATCAGCTCCGCCTCTTCACTGCTCTTCCTCAAGTCTTCGGTGGGTTCTATCAGGCCATTGGGAAGCTCCTCCCGCTGATCAGCGAAATAGCTCTCAAAGCGACCTCTCAAAGCAAGACCGAGCTTGTACCGACCGGCGCTTTCGGCCCCCAACACGTGCAAGTCCGCCGCATCGTAGGGGTTGGTGAAGTACCTCTCCTCCATCAGCCATGCTTCGGAGCTCGATTCAAACAGCGAGACAAGCTCCTTTGTTCCGTCTATTCGATGGGGGTCGATCTGTAATGGCGAGGGCCACAACAGATCCAGTCCTTGATAACCATCAGCGACCGGATGAGCCTCGTTGCTGTTTTCTCGGAGAATTCGGACCCAATGGGGGTAGGTATCAAGCACTTCCCAACGTACGGATCCAAAATCTTGGCTGGGAACACGGTAGTTCCGCGCCGACTCATCCAGGACCAAGGCTTTTCTCACTCCCACCCCGTAGTGTTCGAGCAAATCAAACGCCGGACGTTGTCCGATCTCCTTGGCTTGCAGATTTTGCTGAGTGTCAATCCACACCGCTTCTATACCCCAAAAAACTCGATTACCGGACATGAGGTACTGATCGATCAGGAACAGATCTTCCACTTCCAGCCTCTCGCCGCCGAATATGAGAAGCCCATCCAGGAATTTCGGCAACTCGTCTCCTGGGGATAGAAAAACCAAGTCGTACCTCGACGCCAGGGTCTGTTCGAGTAGCGAATAACTCCGTCTTGTTCTCTGACTACCGTGTCCGAGGAGAATTCCGACACTCTTTTTCCCCTCCCCGGTGAGCTCTCGAAGCTTCACATTCAACTGGTATTCCAGCATCCTTGGGTGGTAGACCTCGGGCAGCAACGCTCGGTTTCCGCCGTAGTTCAGTACAATAGCCGAGTAGACCTGGACGTAGCTGCGCTCGCCCTCTTCGACGATCTCCAGATTGGTAGGGGTGATACCCAGCTGCTCCAGCTCTGGTTCCGCTTGCCCGGAAGGCAATCGGTGAAGCTGTATATCGATCTTCGATGGAAAAGCTCGTCGCAATTCGTTGAGTTGGCTCTCCACCTGCTTCGGTATGTAGGACCGGCGCTCTAGATTTTCGGAGACGTAGTACTCCAGTCTCAAGTTGTTCGGTAGATTCTCAAGACTTCGACGGCTGATCTCCGATAGGGGGCTCAAATTCTCGGAGTCCGGATCGATCCTCAAATAATACACCTGGCTAAGAAAAAGAAGCACGGTGAATACCAGCAGGGCAGCTATGATGGCGATGCTCTCTTTTTTTCTCTTCCTCATAGTAGATCCTTCAATCAAACCCTGGATGAGCATTTCTGGATCACCAGAGTTCTGACACTTATATACAGGCAGAGAGCCGTGGCCAGAACAAAGAAGAACAGATCCCGGGTGTCTAAAATACCGCGGATAAAGCTCTGGTAGTGATATTGCAGCGATAGTTGTCCGACCAGTTTCGCCAAGGGGCCGTCGAAAGCGGATAGGTTCAGCTGCGAGAGCAAAAGCAACAGCAGCAGGGTGCTTAGAAAAGCGGTGATTTGATTCTTGCTCAAAAGCGAAATCAGCTGTCCTAAGGCGACAGAGAAAGAGGCCAATACCAACAGACCAATATAGCGCACCAGGAGCCGCCCAATGGAGAACTCACCCAGAGAGAAAAGCGACAGCGGTAAAACGGTGCTAAGAGCAAAGACAATCAGCAGTAGAAGCATATTGCCTAAAAACTTACCCAGGATCAAATGCTGCTCTCTAAAGGGTAGCGAAAAGAGTATCTCACCGGTTCCCTGCTTGCGTTCTTCCGTCCAGAGACCCATGGTCAAAGCGGGCACGGTAAACAGCAGGGCAAAGGGAAAGGATGAAAAATAGGGCTCGAAAGAAGCGACACCTTGGCCCAGAAAATTTTCAAAATAAAAGAACCATATCCCCGTAATAAGGAGAAAACCAAGACTTACCACATAGGCAACGGGAGAGTTGAAGTAGCTCGCCAGTTCTCTCCGAGCGATGAGCATCACCTTATTCATGCGAATGTCCCGTCATGCGCAAAAAAATATTTTCCAAACTGGTCGACTTCTTCCTGAGCTCGAGCAGTACGTAACCCTGCCGACAAACCCAATGGAAAATATCTGCTCCTTCCCTGTCCGGGCGGAGCCGAATATCGATACTCCACGAGCCGTTCTCTTGATTGAACGATGCCGACTCGAAGCTCGGTTCCATTTCTATCTGTCGACGTAGTTGGTCTTCGGATATTGCCGATCCCGTTTCCCCTGCTCTTAGTCTGAGCTGGTAGCTCTTTTGGGCATTCGCATCTCCTTGCTCTCCGCCGCCGCTTTTTATCTCCGTCAGCCGTCCCCCATTCATCAGCAAAAGACGGGTGCACAGCTTCTGAGCTTCGTCGAGAATATGGGTGGAGAGAATGACCGCTTTCTCCCGCGCCCGCTGTCTGATCAACTCTCGTACCCGGGATAGCTGTTGAGGATCAAGACCGGTGCTTGGTTCGTCGAGGACGAGCACTTGCGGATCGTGTATCAGCGCCTGGCCCAGTCCTACCCTCCTCAAATATCCCTTCGAGAGTCTCCGCATTGGACGACGATAGACGTCTCTTAAATCCAGCTCCTCTATCAACGTATCGACTCTTTTCTTTCGCACCGAACCCTTCAAACCGTGGGCGGATGCGGCGAAATCGAGATATTCGTCCACTTGGATATCGTGGTAAAAAGCGGACTCTTCCGGTAGATACCCGATCCGCTTTTTGAGATAGAGCGGATCTTCGTCCATCTTCACCCCATCGAGGCTGACCCGGCCGCTGTCGGGATAATGCACTCCCGACAAAATCTTGATCAGACTCGTTTTGCCAACCCCGTTGAGACCGAGGATTCCCAGGATCTCACCGGGAGCTAGCTGGAAGGACACGTCGACCACGGCGTGCAGATTGCCGTAGCTTTTATTCACCTTCTCCAACTCTAACACCGCTGTTATGCCTCTCGGTAAGTCAATTCAATACACTGACCGTCTTGGGTCAGAACCGTATCTGGGAAAATCGCTCTCGCCTCTTTCAACAGCTGTTTGAGCTCCCCCTTGGTGTATCGGGGACTGTAGTGGATGAGCCCCATCCTCTTCACCCCGCCGGCATCCCGGGCTATCCGTGCGGCCTGAACGGAGGTGAGGTGCTTTTTTTCCCTGGCGCTCTCTTCGAGTTCAGCTCTAAACATACCTTCGCAGACCAGAAAATCCGAATCGGTCACACTCTGAGCGATTTCCGGAAAGTAAGAAGTATCGGTGATGAAGGAGAACTTCCGCCCTGGACGGGGAGGACCCATTACGTCGGATGAACTGACCCTACGACCGTCTTCCAGCTCCACAAAGTCACCGCGCTGCAGCTGAGCCCAGAGGGGACCCTTGGGCACTCCCAATGCGACCGCCTTCTCCGGATGGAACACCCCGGGGCGGCTATCCTCGATAAGACTGTAGCCCAAACAGGGCTTGGTGTGTTGGAGCCAAAACGCTTCCACTCGGAATCCATCCCCCTGGAAGATTGTACCTGCCTCGTGGATCTCGTTGACTATTATTTCGTAGTTTATGTACATATCCAGTACCCGACGGCTCTCTTCCACATACTCCTTGATTTTTGGAGGGCCGAAAATATACAGAGGCTCCTCTCGGTCCACCTGGCTGGAGAGCATAAGTATACCCGGAAGACCGGTCACGTGGTCGGCGTGGGTGTGACTGATAAAAATAACGTTGATCTTTTTCCATCGCAAGTTGAGTTTCCGCAGAGATACCTGCGTCCCTTCTCCGCAGTCAAAAAGAAACAGGTCCCCTTCTCTACGCAGTAGTACCGAGGTGAGGAACCTGTTGGGCAGCGGCATCATTCCGCCGGTTCCTAGAATAAATAGTTCCATGTTCATAGCTTAGAAGTCCATATATGTATTATGATCAATGCGTACACACAAATAGAGACCCGTCGGCGAGACCATCGTAGAATACTGAGTCTTCGCCGACGGGTTTTTCTTAGTTGCTCACCGATGCCGGATCGGGTACCTGTTCCGGTTTTTTGGCGGTGAAGTTAATCTGTCCCTTTCTCATACTGAGAATCAACCGGGTACCACTCGAGCACTTGCCTTCTAGAATCTGCATCGATATGGCATCTTCTATCTCTTTGCTGATCAGTCGTCGCAGGGGACGAGCTCCATATTTTGGGTCGTACCCATGCTGAATAAGGTAGTCCTTTACCGACTGTTTGACTTCCATAATTATGTTCATCTCCAAAAGCCGCAGGGATACTTCCGAGAGCATGATATCGAGTATCGACGCTACCTCATTGTGACTGAGGCTTTCGAAGACCACTATTTCGTCGACCCGGTTGATGAACTCCGGACGAAAGGCCCTCCGCAACTCGTTGAGAGCCGAAGCCTTTATATCCCGATAATCCATGATTCCCTCGTTCACCTGAAAACCAAGGGCGCTCTCATGGGAGATCTCTCGGGCCCCGGCGTTGGAGGTCATTATCAGCACGGTATTTCGAAAGGATACCTTGTGCCCCAGATTGTCCTGAAGCTCCCCTTCCTCGAGTACCTGTAGGAGCAGGTTGAACACATCCGGATGGGCTTTCTCGATCTCGTCGAGCAGGATTACCGAATAGGGACGGCGCCTGATCTTCTCCGTAAGCAATCCACCCTCCTCGTAGCCTACATACCCCGGAGGTGCCCCGACCAGACGACTCAAATTGTGCTTTTCCATAAAGTCGGACATATCGATTCTGACCAGGGCGTCCTCGCTGCCGAAAAGATACTGGGTGAGGGTCTTGGCTAACAGAGTCTTGCCAACGCCGGTAGGACCGAGAAAGATGAAAGATCCCAGCGGTCGCTTGGGTGAGCTCATCCCGGTACGCGATCTGCGTATACTGGAGGAGACCGCCTTTATCGCCTCGTCCTGACCGATAACCGTCTTGTGAAGCTCCTCTTCGATCCGGAGAAGCTTCTCCGACTCGCTCTGTACCAGTCGGGAAAGGGGAATTCCGGTGATATGACTGATAATGTTTTGAATATCGTTCTCATTGACCGGGTTTCGTTCGTTCTGCAGGGTCTGGGACCAGGATTTTTTTATCTCTTCCACCCGGTTTTTCAGTTGTCGGACCGAATCTCGAACCGCGGCGGCTTTTTCGTAGTCCTGGTTGTTGACCAGGTTGATCTTCTCTTCGGTCAACCTCTCTATCTCCAATTCCAACTCGGTCAATTCTTTGGGCCGGATTGTGTTGTGTATTCTTTTGTAGGAGCCCGCCTCATCAATCAGATCGATTGCCTTGTCGGGGAGAAACCTGTCGTTGATATAACGGCTGGAAAGGCGAGCGGCTTCACGAATCGCCGTGTCGCTGTATTCGACGTTGTGGTGTTCCTCGTACTTATTTTTAATGCCGTTGAGTATCTCCACGGTCTCATCGACACTGGGCTCTTCAACAAAGATAGTCTGGAACCGCCGTTCCAGGGCGGCGTCCTTCTCGATGTACTTCCGGTACTCGTTGTGGGTTGTGGCACCGATACACTGGATATCTCCCCTGGAGAGGGCGGGCTTGAGCATGTTTGAGGCGTCGATCGCTCCCTCGGCTCCGCCGGCTCCGATTATGGTGTGCAGCTCGTCGATAAACATTATGACGTTCCCGGCGGTGCTGATCTCTTTCATCACCTTCTTCAGCCGCTCTTCGAACTCCCCCCGGTACTTGGTCCCGGCTATGAGGGAGGCAATATCCAGAGTCACCACCCTTTTGCCGATCAGGACCTCTGGAGCACTGCCGTCTTCTATTCTCTGCGCCAGCCCCTCGACAATTGCAGTTTTGCCAACTCCCGGCTCCCCTATCAGGACCGGGTTGTTTTTGGTTCTCCGTGCCAATATCTGTATCACCCGCTGGATCTCCCATTCTCTGCCTATGACCGGATCCAGGCGGCCTTCACGCGCGTATTCGGTGAGATCTCGAGCGAACTCGTCCAAAGTTGGGGTGTTTTTATTGCTCTGGCTGGCGGTCTTTCTCTTTATACCGCCCTGTTGAGGATGGCCTTTTTTTCGTACATTTCCGGTTCCGCGAAGCTCCGTAATGGCGTCCCTAATATTGTCGACGCTGATCGAGTGTTTCACCAAGTACCTCTGCAGCACACTGCCGGCCTCCTTGCTCGCCGCGAGCAGGAGGTGCTCAGTACCGATGTACTCGTGACCCATGCTGCGGGCCTCTTCGGCGGCGTCCTCCAGGACCTTCTTTCCCCTGTGCGAGGGAGGTACATCGCCGAGAATGAAACCGGCGTGTTTCTTGGGTATGCTCTTCTCTATCTCACTCTGTAGTTCCGACGGGTCGAGGTTCATATTCTGCAACGCTTTGAAACCCAGCCCCTCCCCGTCCTTGAGCAAGGCCAATATAATGTGTTCAGGAAGTAGCTGATCCGAGTGAAACCTTTTGGCCTCTTCCTGAGCGAAAATAGTGAGTATTCTTTGTGCTCTTTGGGTTAATCCCTTAAACATCGGCCTCCTCCTTTAGCCGGAAGCAAATCCAAGAGCGTACTTTACCAATTTCGCACGCCCGTATTTCGTCTGCCTGAAAAGTTCATCGCTCGGTTCATCGCCCATCATACCTTGAATATGAGCTTTGCCGGTGAGAATCATCAGCTGATTGATTCTTTGGATAGGAAAGTCCAACCAACCGATCCCCACCCCGAGTCGAATATCGGAGAGCAGCTTGAAAGACTCCTTTTCTCCCAGTAGACGACAGTGGGCTAATGTTCCCCAAGCACGGTAGACGATGTCCTCGAGCTCCAGTCGTCGATGCCTTTTCATCTCTTCTCTTGCTCTCCTCTCATAATCTACTAACTGGGAGCTCATATGTGCAAGTCTTTCCAGGAGTTCTTTTTCACTTTCTCCGATCGCCACGGGGTTGTAGAGCTCGTAGAGCGCCCCCAGAGACCGATCCTCGTCCCCGGTGAGCCCTTTTATCTCGTAACCGGCTTCCATCACCTTTTTCACCGCCCGATCTATAAGCGACGAGTATTCTAATGCTGGAAGGTGCAGCAGTGCCGAAGCCCGCAGTCCGGTACCGCAGTTTAATATATCACTGGTCAGATAACCTTTGTCCAAGGAGACGGCAAAGTCGAGTTGGGACTCCAGATCCACCTCGATTCCGCTGACCCTGCGGTAGGCCTCCTCCAAATTCAAGCCGCCGGCGAATCCGGCGATTTTCAGGTGCTCTCCCTCATTCACTACCGCCGCAAGGGTATTCTCGCTATCGCGAATGAACAAGCGTTCCTTCTGGAG
>DSBN01000248.1 GCA_011046055.1 Sediminispirochaeta sp.
CCATAGAAGAGCTGCGACAGGTGATCCTCCGAAGCTCCCCCTCTCTGGTTCGGCTCAGCGATATCGCCGAGGTGGAGTACCGGGACGACGACTCGGCCTCTCGAGTCTTCATCGATGGAATGCCCGGTATTTACATTCAGATTCAGAACGAGAGCGGGAGCAATTCCGTCCAGGTTGCAAGGGCGGTACGCCGTTCACTGAGCGCCATCAACAACGACCTGCCCGAGGGGATCGAGCTCCGGGTCCTCTCGGACACCACCACCATGATCAGATCCACCCTGGAACAGGTAGCCCGAGCCGCCCTGCAGGGTGCTCTTTTGGCCATGCTGGTTCTTTTTGTCTTTCTGCGCAACATCAAAGGCACCTTTATTATAGGTCTGGCCATCCCCATCTCCATCCTGATCACCCTGATGTTTATGTCCCTGTTCGACCTGACCCTCAACCTCCTCACCCTCACCGGACTCGTCCTCGGCTTGGGAATGATCGTCGACGGGTCGATCGTGATCCTGGAAAACATCCACGAGTATCGCAAAAGGGGGGCCAAGCCATCCACCGCGGCGATTCTCGGCAGCCACGAGATGTACCGAGCCATCGTCTCCTCCACCGCCACCACTCTCTGCGTTTTCATTCCGGTGATAATATTTCAAAACGAGTTGGAGATGATGGGCCAGCTCTTCGAAGACCTGGTCTTCACCGTAGTCATCTCGCTGTTGGTCTCTTTAGCGGTGGCCTTGATAGTGGTACCCGCCCTGGCTGGACCGATCATGGGCTTGAACACCAGGATTCAGAAACCCCTGAAAAACCCCCTCTTGCGCGGACTCGACCGCTTTATGGAAGACTCTATTCATGCTCTGGAAACAGGCTATCAGCGGGCTTTGGACTACTGCCTCTCCCACCGGACCCTGGTTTTGCTCACGGTTTTTGTTATCCTGATCTATTCGCTCCTCCAGTTCGGATCCATGGGTATGAACCTCTTCGTCCGCGGCGGCGCCGACGATGAGGTAGAGATCAACGTCACCCTCCCAACGGGTACCCACATAGATGAGACCCAGAGAATCATGGACGGACTCCAGGAGGAGATTCAAAATAAAGTCCGGGGATACGAGACCATCATCATGTCCGTTGGTTCGGGACGCCGGTTCTGGGGCTCCGGGGGAGGCAACGAGGGGAGCATCCAGATCAACCTCCCCCCGCCGGAAGAACAGGTGGACGGCCCGACGGATATCCGGGCCAAGCTGGACGACTATATCACCTCGATTCCCGGGGCCCAAATCGAGTTCCGGGCCGGGCGCCGAATGGGCGGGTCCAGCCCGATAGAGATCGAGGTACTTTCGGATAACCAAGAGGCCGCTTTCTCCACCGCCGAGTCGATACGCAACATTCTGCATCGCCGCATCCCCGAGGTCCGCGATCCGGTGATTAGTCTCGAAGAGGGGAGCCCCCAGCTGCGCTTCCGTATCGATCGCCACCGGGCCGCTCTTCTGGGCATCTCTCCCGCCGCCATCGCTCGAGAGATCCGTACCGCCGTCAGCGGGACCCGCGCCGGCAGCCTGAACGAAGGGGGTGAGGAGCGGAGCATAGAGCTGCGTCTTCGCGCGGAAGACGTGTCGGACTTACCGGATCTGGAAGCGCTCTTTCTTCCCAACAACCGAGGAGATCGCATCCCCCTCGGCAGCATCGCTCGAATCGAGGAGAGCACCGCCCCGGCGGACATCGACCGAGAGAATCAACAGCGGGTCATCGAAGTCACCGCGGACTTGGTCGAAGGGGTCGCCGCCACGGAGATGCAGGAGATCATTCGTTCGACGGTAGAAGAGTATCTCATCCCCGAGGAGGGGGTGAGCATCGTCTACTCCGGCGAAGCGGGGGATGTGGAGCGTTTCAGTATCTCCTTTTTGATCATCATTATCTCGGCGATTGTATTGGTCTTCGGGGTCATGGCCAGCCTCTTCGAGTCGTTCGTAGATCCTTTCATCATTTTTTTCTCGATCCCCCTGGTCTTTATCGGGGTCATCTGGATCTACATCTTTTCGGGTGAACCCTTTTCACTCTTCTCGGCGGTTGGTGTGGTGGCTCTGGTGGGCATCGTGGTCAACAACGGCATAGTCCTGGTAGACTACACCAACACGCTTCGGCAGAGGGGGATGGCGGTCCGCCAAGCCTGTCTTGCCGCCGGACGCAGCCGCCTCCAACCTATCCTGATGACCACTTTGACTACCATTCTGGGAATGGTCCCGCTGGCCTTTTTCCCCGGAGAGGGTGCCGAAACCGTACAGCCCATAGGAAAGACCATGGTCGGAGGCTTGAGCGTCGGCGCTTTTATGACCCTCTTCGTGACCCCGGTGATGTATTCGATCCTCAACCGAAGGCACGATCTACGCCGAAGTCGGGATCGGGATCGACTAAAAAAATTGGAGGAGAGTCTCTATGACCCGATTTGAAATAGTATGCAACCAAGCGGTGGAGTCGGACTTACTGGACCTCCTCCCCGAAGAGATATCCTATACCCTGATTCCGGCCGTCCTGGGCCGCGGGAGACAAGGGGTACGCCGGGGCGATGCGGTCTGGCCGGAGCGCAACTCCATGGTCATCATCTACACCGACCAAGAGGAGCAAAGCGAGTCGATCGTCCGCGTGCTGCGGGCCTTGAAGAAAAACTTTCCCCAGGAGGGGATCAAGGCCTTCGCCTACCCCGTGGAGAACTTGGAGCTCCTATGAATTCTCTATTTTGGTTCCGGGCGCTCTAGTAGTATGTTAATGACAGTATGAATATGGAAGACGAATTGGCCCGCGCCGACAGTCTCATCGCCACGGGGATGTATAACGAAGCCATCGAGCTGCTCAACCGAATACTCCAGTACGATCTGGACAGCCCCGAGGCGATCTGGCGCATCGGCGTGGCCTTCACGGAAAACAAAGATCCCCGTCGGGCGGTCAAAGCCTTGGAGTATTTCTTTCGCTTCGACCCCTACCACCCGCAGGCGCTGGAAGCCTACGGCTGCGCTCAGTTCAAGCTGGGCAACTACCGTCGCGCCCAGGACTACCTCGAGCTGGCCGAAAAGAGCCTGCCCGAGAGCTCCTCCATCAAAAGAAACCTGGGGGTGGTCTACAACCAGATCGGGAGAAAAGAAGAGAGCCTGGAGAAGTTCAAGGCTTCCTACGAGCTGAATCCCGAGGATTACCGTACCGAATACGCCTTGGCTATGGCCTATATTTACTTTCACCGTTATTATGAGGCGGGGATGCTACTGGAGCGGATGCTCTCGCAGCAGCTGCCCACCGATTTTCATTCTCTGGCCGACGAGAGCTACCGCTGGGTCCAACACCGTCTCAGCGGTCCCGGTGAAAAAGACACGAATGACGAGTAGAGGATTTTTTATACCATGGAACTGAGCGCCCATGTTTTTCAAGTCTCCGAGCTCACCGCTCACATCAAGGAGATTCTCGAGCAGAGCTTCCCGACCATCTCACTGGAGGGAGAGATATCGAACTTTCGCCCCGCTGCCAGCGGACACTGGTACTTCAGTCTCAAGGACCGGGACGCGGTGATCCAGGGGGTGATGTTTAAATTTCGCTCCTCCCGGGTAACCTTCCAGCCCGTCGACGGGATGAAGGTCACCGTCCACGGAAGGTTGAGCGTATACGCCAAACGGGGCAACTACCAGATAATATGCGAGAGCATGGAAAAATCCGGCGAGGGAGACATCCTGGCCATGCTGGAGGAACGAAAACGCCGGCTCGCCGCCGAAGGACTCTTCGACCCCGACAGAAAAAAGCCCCTCCCCCTTTTTCCCACCAAAATCGCGGTAGTCAGCTCCCCCACCGGCGCGGCTCTGAGGGATATCCTCCAAGTACTGGGGCGGCGCTCCTCGGGGCTGGACGTGGTAATACTCCCGACCCCGGTGCAGGGAGAGGAGGCGGGAGCGAAGATCGCCGCCCAAATCCGACGGGCCAACATGCTGGAGATAGCCGATGTACTGATAGTCGGTCGAGGAGGCGGTTCGCTGGAAGACCTCCTACCCTTCTCCGACGAAGAGGTGGTGCGGGCGATCGCCGACTCGCGGATACCGGTCATCTCGGCGGTAGGCCACGAGATAGACACCTCACTTTCCGATTTGGCCGCGGATCTGCGGGTTCCCACTCCTTCCGCCGCCGCCGAGATGGTCAGCCGCAGCCGCGAGGAGCTCTACGATCGGGTGGTCAGGCTGCGGGAGGAGATGCACGGCCGGCTCGAATACAGCATCGAGAGGATCAAGATGCTGGTGGAACGCTTCAAACCGGAGAACCTGGAAGACCGATTCCGTCAGGTACTACAACCTATTCTCCAGCGCCTCGACGACGCCAAGGAGGAGCTCCTTCGACGGATGGACGATCGGATCACCCAAAATAGACATCGATTGCTTGTACTGAACGCCGAGCTGCAGGCCAACTCTCCCACCTCTATTCTGAAAAAGGGATACGCCATAGTCAGCACCCGACGGGAGGGCACCATTGTCCGCCATCCACGGCAGAGTCCCGTCGGTACGGCCCTGGATATCCAGCTGCACGCCGGACGAATCGGCGCACAAGTAGACACAATACTCTCGGAGGATACTGATGAAGAAGTTTGAGGAGCGCTTATCCCGGCTCGAGGAACTGAACGACAAAATGAAGTCCGGCGATATACCCCTGGACGAGGCGGTGGGTCTCTTTGAAGAGGGGATAAAACTGGCTAAGAGCCTGGAAAAGGACCTGGAGAAAGTAGAACGAAAAATCGAGATCCTGGTCAACGAGCCCGATACTCCGCAGGACGATGCGAACCTGGAGCTCTTTCAAGAAGAGGGAACATCGGATAAGACCTGAGGCGAAGAGACGGAGTACCGCGTCAGGCGATTATTTCTTATCCTGCAGGCACTTGGCTTCGTACTCCAACTTGAGAATCAGGTGGTCCACCGCGTCGAGTTCCTCGTACCGCGATTTGACTTGGATCTCTTGGAGACTGGGGATGTCATCCTGTAGGTACCTGACGATCGTGTACCGGGCGCGCTCGATGAGCAGGGGGTGATGGGACTCCTTGAGGTAGTTGAGCAGGAGGTTCTTGCTGCTGGTGCGCAGCTCCATCCCCGTCAACTGCTCGATCACGTCGAACAGGGCCTTTATAAATGCGCTATCATCGGGGATACGAACACCTCCTTCCCCCGGAGCTGACTATCGTTTTTTGAGCGGACCGAGATCGATACGATCGCCCACCCTGGCTCCGGATCGCGCGAAAGCTCCCTGGGGCAACTCTATCGCGTACCTGACAGCATAGCTCGACTCCACCGGTCTTGTCGAGAGGGGGCGCATATGGTGTATCTCTTTTATCGTTCCGTCCCGCGACACGTAGGCGATCGACAGCGGCAGGGGGGTGTCTTTCATCCAGAAGCTCAGGTGCCGGTCGCGCTCAAAGACAAAGATCATCCCCTCGTAGTCTCCCAGCTCCTCACGAAACATCAAGCCTCGCTGTCGCTCCTCCGGTGTCGCGGCAATCTCCAGTCGATAGGTATCCGCGCCGATTTGCAGCTCCACGACGTCCAGCTCCTCCTCGCCGCAGGCGGTGATTACCCATAAGGAAAGTGCCAGCAGTAGTCCCGTGTATCGTTTCGCCCTGTTCATCAGAACTGCTCCAAAAACCGCTCCCGCAGCAGCGACTGCAGGGAACGCTCCTGCCGACGTTCGCGTCTCATCTCCGTCAGCACCGGCGCGGCGATGTACCTCACGTTCAGCGGCCGTTCCAGAGCCATATGGACCCGTTCGTCCTGCCAGATCGCCCGCTCCGGGTTCAGGTCATCGGGCTCGCCGTACTTCTCCTGCAAAGTTCGGAATACCGTATAGTACGAGAGAACCTCAGGGTTGAGGTTTAGACTGATACTGAACAGTCGCCCCTCGGAGAACTGAAAAGCGGCTCGATCGATGTAGTACGCACCGTCGCACTCGATCAACGCCTCGCTCGGCTCACGGAGCAGACTCACGTCCGGCTCACCCCGATAGGCGAAGTTTCCATCCAGTTGCAGTTCCTCCCGTACCGCCTCCAGCTCCATTCCCAATCGAATCCGACTGAATCCGTCGGGCAGTGGTTTTTTCTCTCCTTCGGTCTCCTGCACGAGCTCCTGTCCAAAAACAACAACGGAGAAACACAAGAGTCCCAGCGCCAGAAAGGCAAATCTATCGGTACGCAATTCACACTCCCCTCAAATACACGGTTTCATTCTAAGTATCGGAACAATTTCTCGAAAGATGACGGTGGAAGCTATCTCACATTTGCATTTGCCCCAGCGAGCTTTTAGAATTTGGGTAAAAGGAGGCGTCCCATGGAGATCAACGCCGTCTTAGAAAAATACCCTCCCCTGAGAGAGAACATCCTCAACCTACTGCACGAAATACAGAGTCTCAACCCCTTACAGTACCTGTCCGAAGAGGTTCTGGAGCAGGTTTCAGAATATATGAAGATCACCCGGGCGGAGATCTTGGGAGTGGTGGAGTACTACTCCATGCTCAGCACAACCCCGCGTGCTCCGTACCTTATTCGCGTCTGCCATTCGCCGATTTGCCGGATGCTCGGCGGTCAGGACCTGCTGGACCTGCTGCGCGCAAAGCTATCGGTGGACCTCAATGAGCCCAGCCCCGACGGTCTGTTCTATATCGAGACCACCGAGTGCCTGGGCAACTGCCACAGGGCGCCGAGCATGATGCTCAACGATCGGCTCTACAGCCGAGTCGATTCGGCTATGATAGACGCACTCATAGACAGGCTGCGTCAAAACATTGCCGGGAAGGAGGAGTAATGGCCGATCCCGCACCAACAACGATCGCGCTGCAAAAAATAGAATCATTCGAAGAGATCTTGGCGCTCATTCAAAAAGCTTTGGAGATGGAGCCGGCGGAGGTCTACCAAGAAGTATTAAAATCAGGGCTCCAAGGCCGGGGAGGGGCTGGCTTTCCCACCGGGCTCAAGGAGCAGGCCACACAGCAGGCCCTGTGCGACTCCCGCGGCCCCAAATACGTAGTCTGCAACGCCGACGAAGGCGAGCCGGGCACCTTCAAAGACCGAGCTATTATGGAGACAAACCCGAATCTCATGGTTCTGGGTATCTTTCTATCCGCCTACGCCATTGGAGCGGAGAAGGCCTACGTCTACATCCGCGGCGAGTACGGCGAATCGATCCGTCGAGTTCGAAGGAGCATCGAGGAGTTCTATTCCGCCGGCTACCTGGGCCGCCCTTGGGGATCCCGGGGTTTCCATCTCGATATCGAGGTGAAGCTCGGTGCCGGCTCCTACCTCTGCGGGGAGGAGCTGACCCTGCTTGAATCTCTGGAGGGGAAAAGGGGCTACCCCCGGATCAAACCGCCCTACCCCGCCGAGTACGGCCTCTTCGGTGCCCCTACCCTGATCAACAACGTCGAGACCTTCGCCCATGTCCCCTTCGTGGTCGAATACGGCGCCGAGGAGTATCGAAAATTCGGCACCCCATCCTCCCCGGGCACCAAGATTTTCACCGTCAGCGGCGACGTCGAAAAGCCCGCTTATTACGAAAGGGAGATGGGCATCAGCCTGCGCCGGCTCATCGAAGAGTCCTGCGGAGGTATGAGAAAAGGCGGCACCTTTGCCGCCGCCCTCCTTGGCGGAGCGGCGGGCACCCTGGTGGACTCCTCGGTTCTGGATGTCCCTATGACCTACCAAGACCTGAAGGACGCCGGGGCGCTGCTCGGGTCGGGAGCCGTGGTGGTGCTCGACCAGAGCCGCTCCATATCCGTTATGCTGCACTCAATTCTCGAGTTCTTCCGGCACGAGTCCTGCGGCAAGTGCATCCCCTGCCGGGTCGGCACCGCCAAACTGGTACGGATGTCCACCGCTATGGCCGAGCTGCCTCCAGGACAACGGGCGGACATGCTCCGCCGGATGCTCACCGAAGCGGTTTACATGGATCAAACCTCGCTCTGCCCGCTGGGTAAATCACCACTGATTCCATTGCGCAGCGTCCAGCGCTTCTTTGCCGATCGTATTTGAAGGAGAAAAGGAAGAGAGAATGAGCAAAACCTGTCGAGTAAAAATTGACGACAAAACTTTCCAGGTCCCCGCCGGCACCAAACTCCTCCAGGCGGCACTGGACCAGGGCATAGAGATCCCCCACCTCTGCTATCATCCACGCTTGAGCCCCACCGGAGCCTGCCGGCTCTGCGCGGTCAAGATCAAGGGGATCCGCGGCCTTAGCATGGCCTGTACCCTCAACGTCGACCAAGACATGGAGCTCACCGCCTTCGACGAAGAGCTCGAAGAGACTCGCCGCCACACCCTCTCCTACCTGATGGCCGAAGGGGACCTGGAGTACGACGGTACCTACAACGACGAACTCCGGGTACTTCTGGAACGGTACCGACTACTCGACTCCGCCGAGTCTGATCCCTTTCCTCCGCGGACGCGGAATTTTGTGGACGACTCTTCTCCGGTACTCACCTACGACAGCGGCAAGTGCATCACCTGTTTTCGCTGTATCAAGGGCTGCGGAGAGATCCAGGGCAAGCACGTGCTGTCTATGGGCGCGCGAGGGCTGGAGAGCTGCGTCATCGCCGGTTTTCGCCTCTGGAGTCAGTCCGAATGCGACGGCTGCGGGGAGTGTATCCAGCTCTGTCCCACCGGAGCTTTGGTCGAAAAGGCCCACCGCCGGGAGATCCAATTGAACCGGATCGAAAAAAAGGTCCGCACCACCTGCCCCTACTGCGGCGTCGGCTGTCAGATAGAAGTCCTGGTCCAGGACGGCAAGATTCTCCGGGTCAACGGAGTCGAGGAGACGCCGCCGAACTACGGTCGACTCTGCGTCAAAGGACGCTTCGGCTACGACTTCGTCTCCAGTCCCGACCGTCTCACCAAGCCTTTGATCAAACAAAACGGCCGCTTCCACGAAGCCGAATGGGACGAAGCCCTGAGCTACATCGCCCGCGGATTTAATGAGATAAAAGACCGCTACGGCCCGGATTCCCTGGCCGGCTACGCCTCGGCGAAATGCAGCAACGAGGACAATTACCTGTTTCAAAAACTCATGCGCCGTGTCTTCGGTACCAACAACATCGACTACTGTACCCGCCTCTGTCACTCCTCTACGGTGACCGCTATGCTCAAATCCATCGGCGACGGGGCTGGTACCAACTCCATCGAAGACTTCGCCCGGACGGACTGTCTCTTTGTCACCGGCAACAACATCATCGAGACTCACCCGGTGAGCGCCACCTTTATCAAGCAGGGAAAGGCTCGGGGGCACCATATCATCGTCTGCGATCCCCGCCGAACTCCGCTGGTCGACTACGCCGACATCTGGCTTCAGCCCCGACTGGGCACCGACGTAGCCCTGCTGAACGGGATCATGCACGTGATCTTCAAAGAAGAGCTGGTCGACCGCCGTTTTGTGGAGGAGAGGGTAGAAGGCGGTTTAGAATCTCTGGAGGAGCTCGCCCAGCTCGTCGAGGACTACCCTCCCGAACGGGTCCAAGAGATCACCTCGGTGCCGGCGGACAAAATTGCCGCCGCCGCCCGGCTCTACGCCCGCTCACCCAGCGCGATGGTCCTCACCGGTATGGGGATGAGCCAGCAGAACGTGGGCACTCACAACGTCTTCTCTCTGATAAATATGATGCTCATCAGTGGACAGGTAGGCCGAGAACTCTGCGGCATCAACCCGCCGCGCGGACAGAACAACGTCCAGGGCACCACCGACGTCGGCTGTTCGCCCATCGTATATCCCGGGTATATCCCCGTCTCCGACGAGGCCAATCGCCGCCGCATCGCCAAGCTGTGGGACTGCGACTACTCGAGCCTCCCGGCACGGCCGGGCTTGAGCACCGTTGAGATCATGCAGGCCGCCGGCGACGGACGGGTCAAGGCAATGTACATCATGGGTGAAAACCCCATGATCACCGACCCGGACCAGAACCACACCGCCGAAGCTCTTCGGAAACTGGAGTTCCTGGTGGTCCAGGACATCTTTCCCACCGACACTAGTGAGTTCGCCGACGTGATTCTCCCGGCGGCCTCCTTCGCCGAGAAGAACGGCAGCTTCGTCAACAGCGACCGCCGGGTGATCAGAATTCGAAAGGCGGTGGAGTCTCCCGGCGAGGCACGGGAGGATTGGCGGATTCTCCGTTCGGTGGCCGACCGGATGGGCAGCTCCATCGGCAGCTACGACTCGGCGGAGGAGATATTCCAAGAAATTGCCCAGGCTACTCCCATAATGGCTGGTGTGAACTACAAACGAATTGAACATGTGGGCCTGCAGTGGCCCTGCCCCGACCACGGCCACCCCGGCACTCCGACGCTTTTTCTGGATCGCTTCAACACCCCCAGCGGCAAGGCCAAACTCTTTCCGGTCCACTACACCGAATCCAGCGAGCAGGCCGACGATCGGTTTCCCTATGTGCTGAATACCGGACGGATCCTCTACCAGTACCACAGCTCGACCATGTCCCGGCGCAGCAGCAAGCTCAACGACTTCGCCTCCAGTTCCTACGTCCTCATTCATCCAGGGGATGCCGAGACGGAACGGCTGGACGAGGGTGAGCTGGTGCGCATCTCCAACCAGCGCGGCAGCTTCACCACCGAGGTCAGAATCAGTTCCGGCGTCGCCCGAGGTGAGATTTTCGTACCCTTTCATTTTCGTGAATCCCCGGTGAATCAGCTGACCCGCGCCGACGATCTGGACCCTTATTCCAAGATGGCGGCACTGAAGCTGTCGCGGTGTCGAGTGGAAAAGATTGAGAGTTGATCGGAGCGGCTCGAAGACTTCCGTTCTCTACCCTTTTTGTATCATAAAGATACTATAGAACCACCCATTTCAGATGTCGCGCCCCTGGCCCAGAGCGGCAATTCTAAATGTGGAGAATGTAAAACATTCTCCACATTTAGAATGCCTCCAACCGTTTAGATGCACAACTTATTGCTAAGCAAATGAAGCAAGTTCTAAATTTGGAAGTTAGTAAACTTCCAAATTTAGAACTGCTGGGCCCAGAGACCGCCGGCTTCTCGATCACCCTTTTTATTGTTATATTTTGCAGATGGACCCGCAAATACTTGTCGAAGGCGCCCGCCAGAACAACCTCAAAAATATAGATATCGCCCTGCCGCTGCACAAAATCATCGTCATCACCGGCCTTTCCGGCTCGGGGAAATCCTCCCTGGCCTTCGATACCGTCTATTCCGAAGGGCAGCGGCGTTACTTCGAGACCTTCTCCGCCTACACCCGGCAATTCTTGGACCGCATGGACCGCCCCCAGGTGGACCGGATCGAAGGAATTCCCCCGGCCATCGCTATCGACCAAACCAACCCCGTCCGCACCTCCCGCTCGACGGTGGGAACTATGACCGAGCTGAACGACCACCTGAAACTCCTCTACTCCAAAGCGGCGGTATTGCACTGCGGTACCTGCGGCAAGACCGTCACCCGAGACGATCCGGACACGGTGTGGGAGAATCTTCAGACAAAAAATCTCGACGGGCGAAGGATGATGGTCACCTTCGTCATCCGAATTCCCGGCAACTTCGAAGTCGACGAGATCAAAGACGCCCTCCGTCAGCAGGGATACCACCGTCTCCTCACCGAGTCTTCGACGGAAATAGAAGTGGTGCAGGATCGGCTCCGTTTCAGTAACGAAAACAGAGCACGACTGATAGAGGCCGTTGAGCAGGCCTTCGCCCACGGCGGAGGAAAGATATCTATCTACCTCCTGGACAAGGAGAAACGGATCGACCAGACCCTTCGCTACTCCGAGGACCTCCACTGCCCGGTCTGCGACATCCACTACCGAGACCCGGTGCCCAATATGTTCTCCTTCAACTCACCAGTGGGGGCCTGCGAAACCTGCCGGGGGTTCGGACGTACCATCGGGATCGATTACGACCAGGTGGTACCGGACAAGACCAAAAGCCTCGCCCAGGGGGCGATCAAGACCTTTCAAACCAAGAGCTACGCCGTCTGTCAACGCGAATTGATGCAGTCCGCCTCCAGCAGCGGAATCAGGACCGACGTCCCCTGGCACGAGCTGAGCAAAGAGGAAAAAAATTGGGTGCTCCGGGGCGAAGGGGATTGGGACGATGGCCTCTGGTACGGACTGGAGCGATTTTTCAGCTGGCTGGAGACCAAGAGCTACAAGATGCACATCCGCGTCCTGCTGTCGAAATACCGGGGCTACCACCTCTGCCCCGCCTGCGGCGGGGCGCGGCTGAAACCGGAGGCACTGCTGTGGAAGCTCGACGGTCTGGACATCCACCAGCTGATGAGCATGTCCATCGCGGATATTCACGACTTCTTCTCCTCCTTTCGGGTTCCCGAACCCCGGGACCAGGCGGTGGAAGTGGTCCTGCAGGAGATCCGAAGCCGTCTCCGCTTTCTGGTCGAAGTCGGTGTAGGGTATCTGAGCCTCGACCGGCAGTCGAGAACTCTTAGCGGCGGGGAGGTGCAGCGGATCAACCTCACCACCGCACTGGGCACATCTCTGGTCAACACCCTGTTCGTGCTCGACGAGCCGAGCATCGGCCTCCACTCCCACGATATCGGCCGCCTGATCTCGATCCTCCGCCGGCTTCGGGACAGCGGAAACACCCTGCTCATAGTCGAGCACGACCCCGAGCTAATCGCCGCCGCGGACATCGTCATCGATATGGGCCCGGAGGCCGGCGAGAAGGGGGGAGAGGTGCAGTTCATGGGCTCCCCCGACGAGCTCATCCGCCGGGTCGGCAACCTGAGCGCCGACTACCTGTCGGGGAGAAAAAAGATCACTCTGCCCGCCGTCGAATCCATTCCCCGCCGGCAGGGCGGTATAACAATCCTGGGTGCAACGGAGCACAACCTCAAGAACATCGACGTGGAGATCCCCCAGGGCAGACTCACCTGCGTTACAGGTCTCAGCGGTTCGGGAAAGTCCACCCTTATCCAGGAGGTGCTCTACTACGGTCTGCGCAAAATAATGAAAAAACCGGTGGAACCGCCGGGCGCCCACCGGGCCATCCTCGGGGCCAAGGAGATCGACGAAGTGGTCCTGGTCGACCAGTCGCCCATCGGTAAGACCGCCCGTTCCAACCCGGTCAGCTACGTCGGCGCCTTCGACGCGCTGCGCAAGATCTTCGCCGGTCAGCCGATGGCCAAGGAGCGGGGCTACACCGCCGGCAACTTCAGCTTCAACTCTTCCAAGGGACGGTGCCCCACCTGCGGTGGACGGGGCTTCGAACACGTGGAGATGCAGTTTCTCAGCGACGTCTACCTGCGCTGCCCCGACTGCGACGGCAGCCGGTATCGATCCGAGGTCTTGGAGGTCAAGGTCGTTCCTCAAGCACACGGGGAACACGCGACGCAGCCCCTGTCCATCGCCGAGGTGCTGGATCTGACCGTCGACCAGGCGGTCGAGCTTTTTTCCCAGGAGCAGAAGTTCCTCCAAGCCCTGGAACCACTGCGCATGGTCGGATTGGGCTACCTCAAGCTGGGCCAGCCTCTGCCAAGCCTCAGCGGCGGGGAGGCCCAGCGCCTCAAGCTGGCGGGTTTTCTCGGAGATACGTCGAAGAAGGGGGGAAAAAAACAGCACAAGCTCTTTCTCTTCGACGAACCGACCACCGGTCTCCACCTGCACGACATCTCCGTGCTGGTCGCCGCCTTTCGCAGCCTGCAGCAGGCCGGACACAGCCTGGTGGTGATCGAGCACAACCTCGATGTAATACGCAGTTCCGACTGGGTGATCGACCTCGGTCCCGAGGGGGGAGACCGGGGCGGTGAAGTCCTCTTCGCCGGCCCCTCGGAAGCACTGATCGAGCAAAAAGGTTCCTACACCGCCGCTGCCCTGCGGGACTATCTCTCCCGCTCCTTCCAGACGACCGTAACCGCCGCCGAGGGGCAGCCGACCTACCTGCCCGACCGGATCAGTATCCAAGGAGCTCGGGAGCACAATCTCCGAGACCTGGAGGTCCACATCCCCCTGGATAGTTTCACCGTTATTACCGGGGTCAGCGGCAGCGGCAAGAGCAGCCTGGCCTTTGACATCCTCTTCTCCGAGGGACAGCGGAGATACTTGGAGTCACTGAATGCCTACGCCCGGCAGTTCGTCCAACCCGCCTCCCGTCCCGACGTCGACCGGGTCTCCGGGGTTCCGCCGACGGTGGCTATCGAGCAGCGCACCAGCCGCGGCGGTTGGAAGAGCACCGTCGCCACCAGCACCGAAATATACCACTACCTACGGCTCCTCTTCGTCAAGCTGGGTATCCAGTACTGCCCCGACTGTCAGGTACCGATTCTGCCCCGGAACATCGAGCAGATCGTCGATCAGCTGCTCCGGGAAAAACGGGGCCGCACCGTCGAAGTCGACGCCCCCTTGGTGCTGGGACGCAAGGGGTACTACACCGACCTGGCCAAATGGGCCGCCGCCAAAGGCTATCCCCGCCTCCGGGTGGACGGCGAGCTGTATGAAACCGCCGCCTGGCCCCGGCTCGATCGTTATCGGGAGCACGACATCCTCTTGCCCCTGGGTGAAATCGAGCTCACCCCGGAGAACCGCGACCTGCTCGGCGATACACTGGAAACCGCCTTGGAGATGGGCAAGAAGACGGTGCACGTTCTCGACTCGAAAACTCTGGAGACGGAGATATACTCCACCGCCCGGGCCTGCCCCAGCTGCGGACGGAGCTTTCACGAGCTCGATCCGCGCCTTTTTTCCTACAACTCTTCCCACGGTTGGTGTCCCCACTGTCTGGGTGCGGGTTACCTCGAAGCGGAGGGAAGCGAGGAGAGACAGCCCTGCCCGGTCTGCAACGGAGCCCGCCTGAAACAGGAGGCTCTGAGCGTCCGCTTCGAAGGGCGAAACATCGAGGCTTTCAACTCCATGAGCATCGGCGAGGCCCGGGACTTCTTTCGCTCCTACAAGCCCGAAGGAAGGGACCTGGAAATAGCCGGAGACGTGGTGGCCGAACTGGACAGCCGCCTCGCCTTTCTGGAACAGGTGGGGCTCTCCTACCTGAGCCTGAACCGAGCCGCCCCTACTCTCAGCGGCGGGGAAGCTCAGCGAATCAGGCTGGCCGCCCACCTGGGCTCCAACCTCCGGGGGGTCTGCTATATCTTGGACGAACCGACCATAGGTCTCCACCCTCGGGACAACCGGATGCTGATGGACAGCCTCACGGACCTGCAAAAAAAGGGCAACAGCGTGATCGTGGTCGAACACGACGAGGAGACCATCCGCCGGGCGGATCACCTGATCGACTTGGGCCCCGGCGGCGGGGTACACGGGGGACGATTGGTCTTCTCCGGCAGCTTTGACGACCTCGTCCAAGACCGCCTCTCCGCCACGGCCCAGTTCCTCCGAGAGCCCCTGGTCCACCCCCTCTTCTCCTCTCGCCGCCTGGCGAGTCTGGAGGACCAAGAGTTGCTGAGCCTACGGGGCGCCCGGGCTCACAACCTGAAGAGCATCGACGTTCACATCCCACTGCAGAGCCTGGTGGTGATTACCGGGGTCAGCGGCAGCGGCAAAAGCACCCTGGCTCGAGACGTACTGTACCACAATGTCAAAAGGATTTTATCGAATAAAAAGGGGCGCAAAGCCAACAGCGAAGGGAGCGTCAAACAACTCGACTGCTGCGACCGCATCGAAGGGGTCGAACAAGTCGATCGAATCGTCGAAGTAGATCA
>DSBN01000246.1 GCA_011046055.1 Sediminispirochaeta sp.
CAACAAAGAGAAGCAGGAACAGCTCAAAGGAATAATAAAAAAACTTCACGCCGGATCGAGCGTTCACGATCTGAAGGAGGAGTTCGCCGACCTGTTGGAGGATCTCTCCGCTGAAGAGATCGCCTCCATGGAGCAGGCCCTGGTGGACGAGGGCTTTCCGGTCAGCTCCATCCAGGACCTCTGCGAAGTACACGTAGAGGTCTTTGAAGACTCTCTAAAAAAAGCCAAAGACCAGGCACAAATCGACGGGCATCCGGTACACACCTTCCGCCAGGAGAACCGCGAGTTAGAGAAGCGTCTAGACGCTCTTGAGGATACGTTGAAAAGCCTCAAAAAAAAGCTGAAAAAGAAACGGATCATGGATGAGAGCCGCAAAGGGGAGATCCTGGAAAGTTTGTCGGACCTGCAGGTATTTGAGAAACACTACCAGCGCAAGGAGAACCAGCTCTTCCCAAAACTCGAGGCCACCGGCTTCACCGGCCCCACTTCCGTCATGTGGGGCAAGCACGATGAGATTCGCGATGCTTGGAAACAGCTCCGCGGCGCCGTGGAGGGTGATACACCGGCATCGGAAGTCTGGGAACTCTTCAAAACGGTGAAGAAAAAGATGGAAAAAATGATCTTCATGGAGGAAAAAATCCTCTACCCCACTTCGCTGCGCAAACTCACCCCCGTCGATTGGGCGGCCATACGGGACGAGGAGGAGGAGATCGGCTACAGCTGGGTCAACCCCGGCAGCATGTGGGATTCCGCGTTGGCGCGAAAAAGCTACGTTCAAGAGCAGCGGCAATCCGGCGACGCCACAACTCCAGCGGGCCCCAACATCCACGACTACATGGGCACGCCCACGACCGACAAAGAGGAGAAGGGAGAACGAGGCGTTAAACCCATTCAGATCCCCCTGAACGAAGGATTCCTCACCCAAGAGCAGCTGGACCTGATGCTGCGCAACCTGCCTTTCGACATCACCTACGTGGATGAGAACGACAAGGTACGCTACTACTCTGCCACGGAGGACCGAGTCTTTCCCCGCACCCCCTCGATCATTGGACGGGACGTTCAGAAGTGTCACCCCCCAAAAAGTGTTCATATCGTCGAAAAAATAGTCGAAGCCTTCAAAAACAGGGAGCGCGACCAGGCGGAGTTCTGGCTGGACTTCCGAGGTCGGATGATTCACATCCGCTATTTTCCAATTTTTGACGAGCAGGACAACTATCGCGGGGTGATCGAGGTCTCCCAAGACATCACGGCGATACAAAAACTCAGCGGAGAGCGCCGGCTTTTAGACTGGACCTGAACCTTACCGGTTAAGTCGGTCCGACCCACCGTACAAAAGCACGCCCTCTGGGAGTCCGGAGGGCTTTTTTACCTACATAACACCTATCTCTCCATTCAAAAAAAATTTAAATGCACTTAAATTTCTTGACAGCCCGTCGGGCACAACTTAAAATAATTCAACATCGAATTTTACATGGTCAAAAGGAGTGTAAATAATGAGTGCTGAGAAACAGAGAGAGCAACTGGCGAGCAGGTTAGGATTTATCCTGCTCTCAGCCGGTTGTGCAATCGGCTTGGGGAATGTCTGGCGATTTCCCTTTATTACCGGAAAATACGGAGGAGCGGCCTTCGTACTGATCTATCTGATCTTCCTCGTAATTTTGGGACTTCCGATTATGGTCATGGAGTTCTCCATCGGACGGGCCGGAAGAAGGAACATCGCCGGATCTTTCAAGGCTCTTGAGCCGAAGGGCTCAAAGTGGCACCTCTACGGGTATCTGGCCATACTGGGCAACCTCATCCTGATGATGTTCTATACCACCGTCGCCGGCTGGATGTTGGCCTACTTCTACTTCACCCTGAAGGGCGATCTTGCCGGCTTAGCCCCCGATCAAGTGGGAGCATTCTTCGGCGGCTTTCTCGCACAGCCGGGCGCTCTTCTTTTCTGGATGTTTCTCACGGTAGTCCTGGGCTTTGGCATCTGTTCGATCGGCCTGCAGAAGGGAGTAGAGAAAATCACCAAGATAATGATGTCGGCCCTGGTTGTGATACTGGTGATTCTCGCTATCCGGTCGATTAGCCTCCCGGGTGCCGGAGAAGGACTCAGTTTCTACCTGAAGCCCGATTTCGGAAAGCTCATGGAGTCGGGGCTCTGGGAAGCGGTGTACGCGGCAATGGGCCAGGCCTTCTTTACCCTCAGCCTGGGTATCGGAAGCATGCTCATTTTCGGTAGCTACATCGGCAAAGAAAGGTCGCTGACTGGGGAATCGGTCAACATTCTTGTCCTTGACACTTTTGTGGCTTTAGTTGCCGGTTTGATAATTTTCCCGGCAGTCTTTGCCTTCGGTCAAGATCCCGCCGAGGGACCGGGCCTGGTTTTTGTCATTCTGCCGAATATTTTCAACAGCATGGTCGGTGGTCGTCTGTGGGGCTCGCTCTTCTTCCTTTTCATGAGTTTTGCCGCCATGTCTACGGTCGTAGCCGTATTCGAGAACCTGATGGCCTTCACCATGGATGAATGGAACTGGACCCGTAAAAAAGCCGCCGTTACCAACGGTATCATCGTCGCGGTTCTCTCAATTCCCTGCGCCCTCGGTTTCAACATCTGGGGTTCTATCCAGCCCCTGGGACCGGGTACCGCGGTAATCGACCTCTGGGACTTCATCGTAAGTTCGAACCTTCTGCCCATCGGATCGCTGATCTTCGTATTCTTCAGTGCCTACAAGTTCGCCTGGGGATGGGACAACTTCATCGAAGAGGCCAACACAGGCAAAGGTATGAGATATCCCGTATGGATAAAGCCTTACGTTCGATACGTCCTTCCGCTCATAATACTCTTCGTCTTCGTACAGGGCTATATCGACAAGTTCTTCAGTTAAAATTCCTTCCACGCTAAGTCAAGGGTACGACCGTGCTTACAAAGTCGTACCCTTTTTTTATCTACAACCACCTACAAGACGTCCGTGTGACCCATCTATAGGGATCAATTCAAGTTGCTTGAAGTAAGGGGCGAAGCCCCCTGTCTTGAGTTTGGAAAAACAGCTCAAATTTCGAAAAAATTTTTTCAGGGATTAAAGTTTATGGATGGTACTGGTCGAAAAGTAACAACGAGGGAGAAAGAAACCGCGGACAAACTTAAGATCTTTTTTCCTCATATTGAGTATCGGTGCGAAAAAAACACCGGTTTAACAAAAAAGTTGAAATTTTAGTGAACCAGGGAGCAAGGATGCTCCCAAAACTTTCAAGGAGGATTGTATGATAATTAATCACAACATGAGTGCGGTTTTTGCCCACAACCAGGTGAAGCAAACCAACCTGCAGGTGGACAAAAACATCGAAAAGCTCTCATCGGGCCTTCGCATCAACCGCGCCGGAGACGACGCTTCCGGTTTGGCGGTGAGTGAAAAGATGCGGGCTCAGATTCGCGGCCTCGAACAGGCTTCGAGAAACGCCGAAAACGGTATCTCTTTCATCCAGACCACCGAAGGATACCTGCAGGAGTCCCAGGACATACTGCACCGGATGCGCGAACTGGCCGTCCAATCGGCCAACGGTGTCTACACCGCCGAGGACAGGATGCAGATCCAGGTCGAGATCAGTCAGCTCGTTGACGAAATCGATCGAATCGCCAGCCACGCTCAGTTCAACGGCATGAACATGCTCACCGGGCGCTTCGCCGCCGAAGAGGGAGAGAACGCCGTCACCGCATCGATGTGGTTCCACATCGGCGCCAACATGGACCAGAGGGAACGGGTCTTCATCGGAACCATGACCTCCGCCGGATTGGGCCTGAGTCAAGCAGGCACCGGTGAGTTCATCACCATGGAATCCCCCGAGGATGCCAACCGGTCCATCGGTACCATCGACGCGGCCCTCCAAAAAGTCAACAAACAGCGAGCCGACCTCGGTGCCTACCAGAACCGTCTCGAACACGCGGTACGCGGTATCGACGTGGGAGCCGAAAACCTCCAAGCCGCCGAATCTCGAATCCGCGACGTCGACATGGCCCGAGAGATGGTAGAGTACACGAAGAACCAGATTCTTGCTCAGTCGGGGAACGCTATGCTGGCTCAGGCCAACACCAAGACACAATCGGTCTTGCAACTCTTGAGTTAGGGCGTTATACTTTAGATTGACCTAGTATCGTTCTTTGAAAACTACCCTCCGTTAATTCGGTAGCAAACTGTGGAGATGTGCCGGTTCAATGAACCGGCACTGTCTCCATACCATGTGGGGAGCAGTCCGGAAGGGGCGCGTGCGAGGCCTTCCCTGTTCCTTACGGTTGATACCGGACAAAGCAAGGAATGCTTTGGATACAAAATCAAGGAGGGTTATATGATTATTAATCACAACATGAGCGCCTTACACGCCAGCCGTCAACTGGGAAATCGGAGCGCCGCATTAGACAACAACATCGAGAAGCTCAGCTCCGGAATGAGAATCAACAAAGCCGGTGACGACGCATCCGGGCTTGCGGTTTCAGAAAAACTGCGGAGCCAAATCAAAGGCCTCAATCAAGCAGAGCGGAACATTCAGAACGGTGTTTCCTTTATTCAGACAACCGAGGGCTACCTACAGGAGACCCAAGACATTATGCTCCGTCTTCGAGAGCTGGCCGTACAGTCGGCTAACGGTGTCTACACCGCCGAAGACAGAATGCAGATTCAGGTTGAGGTTTCTCAGCTTGTAGACGAAATCAATCGGATTGCGTCCCACGCCCAGTTCAACGGAATGAACATGCTCACCGGCAGCTTTGCCGCGGAGTCCGACCAGATTATGCAGTTCCAGGTCGGGGCCAACATGGACCAGAGTGAAAGGGTCTACATCGGCACCATGACCGCACAGGCCCTCGGACTGCAGGGAGCTCAGGGAGAAGACGAAGTGCTCTCCATCTCCACCGTGGAATCCGCAAATATGGCTATCGGCATGTTGGACAGTGCGCTCACGCAGGTATCCCGGCAGCGAGCCGACCTAGGTGCCTACCAGAACAGGTTCGAAATGGCATCCAAGGGTGTGGCTATCGCCGCGGAGAACCTAACCGCCGCCGAATCGAGAATTCGCGACGTGGATATGGCGTCGGAGATGGTCGACTACATGAAGAACCAGATCCTGACCCAGTCTTCCACCGCGATGCTCGCTCAGGCGAACACAAAGACCCAATCAGTATTGCAGCTTCTGTAAGTCAACGACTACACGGGGTGAGATTCCTGGACGTTTTCTCACTCCCATCATTTTTGGGAGGAGGCCCTGCGCCCCTCCTCCCCTTTTTTGAGGTGCAATTATGGATATAGGAATCCATTCGGTACAAGGTAGCTATTCCGTGGTCTCGGCAGCGGCCCAGCAAAAAGCCTCAGCCGCCCAGGAGCTGCAGCAAAAAACGGAAGAACGCAAAGCAAGCGCCGCTCTCCGACAGGCCGAACAGAAGCGACAACGGGAACGCAACAAAAACGTAGACAGTTATCTCAAAGACATATTGACCATTACCCGTATTTTCAATAGAAAATTAGACTTCACCATCGATCGCAGCAGCAACCAGGTCATTGTCAAGGTGGTCGACGGAGAGACCGATAAGGTAATAAAGGAGATACCCCCGGAAGCTTTGCAGCGTTTGCACCGGCGTATGCAGGAGACCATTGGGCTGCTTTTTGACCAAGAAATCTAAGCAAAAAAGGGGTATTGTGTAGAGGCAGATGTCTGATATCAGTATCCCCGGCGTATCCAGTAAATACAACACCGACAAAATGATCGAAGCGATCATGGATGTCGAACGTGTGCCTCTGAAGCGCATGGAGCGCCGGATCGAGGAGTTCGACCAGCGGAAACGGGTCTGGAACGAGGTAAATCGCAAGTTCAGTGACCTTCAGACAAGCGCCCGCGCCCTCTACAGCTTCGAAAACCCCTTCCGCGAGTTCGTCGCCAACTCATCAGATGAGTACAGCCTGCAGGCCAGCGCGAATAGAAACGCTGAAAAGGGACTTTATCAAGTAGAAGTGAAGCAGGCCGCGGGGGCGGACAATTTTCGCTCAACTTCTCTCGATCAGGATTTCAAAGTAGAGGCCGGCACCTACCGCTTCAGAGTAGGCAGCCAGGAGATCGAGTTCGACTTCGACGGGGGAAAGCTCGACGACTTCATCCGCCGGCTCAACCGCCGCGGCAGCGGCTTGATCGAAGCAAAAACCGTCAAAGACACCCCCAAGACCTCGATACTTTCGATCCGCGGCACAAAAACCGGCGCGGAAAACGCCCTCCATTTTGAAGAGGCGGCCGTCGATCTGGGTCTCAAAACCGGTATTCTGAAAAAAGTAGACACCGGAAGCCGCGATATACCGATCTCCGAGAACAACGTCAGGACTTTGAGCGGCGAAACGCTGAAGCAAGAACTCAGTATCCAAAATGGTCTTTTGCAGCTCCCCCCGCAGAGCGGAGCTAGGCTGCAAATTAGCCCACGGGTAGCGCCGGAGCAAGACCTTCAGCTGCAGTTAGAGTTCCGAATCGAGAACATTCCGGAGGAAGAGTACAATCCTCCCCCGCCCCCCTCGGGACCCGAGCTCCCACCCAGCGGCGGGGTCGAGCTTGATGGTATCGAGGTGCTCAACGCGCCCAACGAACTCGAGCTTCCGGAACAAAAGCCCCCGGAAGAACCACCGCGAATCGACAATTTAGATATTCTCACTGTCAACGACCGGGTACCTCTGCCCTCACTCTCCGATACCGAGAGCAGTCAGACCATCCAGATCCCCCTTTCGGAGATCGGTGAGACCTTGAGCAGTCTGGAACTCAAAAACGAAAACACCCACCGAAGAGTTTTTCTGGAATCAGCCAAGATAGTAAATCCCCAGGCCCGTGGAGACGTGGCGCCCGCTCACCCGATATCACAGGCCCAGGACGCGCTCATCACCGTCGACGGTATACCTATACGCCGTGCGACCAACGAAATAGACGACGCCATCCCCGGCTTGAGCCTCCGTCCCCAGCGAGCCTCCAGCCAAGCTGTAGAGATAGAGGTCGAACCTGATCTCGAAGCGATAAAGGACGGCTTGATACGTTTTCTCGGCAACTACAACCAGGCGATCACCGAGATCAACATCCTCACCAGCCGACAGGAGAGCGTTATCGACGAGATCGGATACTTCGAAGAGGACCAACGGGAAGCGGCTCGGGAGAAGCTCGGACTGTTCCAGGGAGATACGACCTTTACCCAGCTCAAGAACAGATTGCAGAGGATCGTGACCTCCGCCTACGAAACTTCCGCCGGTCGAGAATTGAGCATGCTGAGTCAAATGGGAATATCCACCAACGCCGCGGGAAGCTCCGGAGTCAATCGCTCCAAGTTGAGAGGTTACCTAGAGGTCGATGAGTCACGACTGGATGAGGTGCTGACCAAGAATCTTGAAGCGGTGGCCGAACTGTTTGGACGAGACACCGATGGAGACCGGGTCGTTGATTCCGGTATCGCCGTCGAGATTCACAACTACCTCAACGCCTATACTCAAAACGGGGGGATCATAGAGACCCGTACCGCCGGTATCGATCGCCAGATTTCGAATACCGACGAACGGATCGCCGACTTACAGAGTCGTTTGGAAGACAAAGAGGTAGATTTGAAGCGGGAGTACGGTCGGATGGAGAGCTCCCTCGAGCAGCTTCAATCTAACCAAAGAGCTTTGGACAATTTCAGCAACCAAAACAGTCAATAATTTTATATTCGATATCGCTGAATAATAAGTTGAACAAAAAAGGAGTGGTACTTGGAAATCAAAATCAACAACAAATCCCTCGATGTTACCCTCGAAAACGAAAAAACTTTAGGTGATGTGATCCACGGTTTAGATCACTGGTTGGAATCCTCCGGCTACAGCATCACCGGCATCGAAAAGGACGGACAGGCAATTTTTCCCGCCGCCGAGCCCGATGAAAGCTGGAAAGAAGCTCCGCTACGGGGGATAAATACTCTGAACTTCATCGTCCTGTCCCAAAGCGAGCGCTACGCCGAGTCGCTCTACAGTATCTACCAGTTTCTCACCCTGCTGCAAAAGGGTATCAAAGCTGATAACAAGAAACTCATAGAAGAGCTGAAGCTAGAACTCCCCCATGTGGTGAAAAATATCGACAGCTACCTCGGCGGTGGTCAGGGCTACGGCAGCACCTTGCAGAAGTTGGTCGAGAGCTCCGGCTTGTTGGATGGTGAGTTGAAAGCTCCGGTGAACAAACTCGTTGACTATTCAGAGAACCTCACCACGATTATCTCATCTCGCCTGGCGGAAATAGTCAACCCGGTCACCGAAATGAAATCCACGGCGGTGGTTATGAAAAAGCTGCTGCCCAAGTTGGCCGAAGTATCGGTACTTTTGCAGACTGGGCGGGACCGAGAGGCGATGAACCTCATCATCGAGTTCGCCGAAGTTTCGGACAAGCTCATCCGCCTGCACAAGATTTTGGATGATCAAGGTCGTTCGAATCTGTTGGAGGAAAAAATTCAGAATCGCAGTTTCGAAGATTTCTATTCCGATTTTAACAAGGAGCTGAGAGAATTGGAGGAAGCCTTCCATTCCCGAGATTCGGTGCTCATCGGCGACCTTTTGGAGTACGAGATTGCTCCGAAGGTCGAGGAGCTGACCAAGTATATCGATGAATTCGAAGAATCAAAAAAGGGAAACCGGTGATCCAACACACTGCCATTCTGCAAACACAAAGGTTACCTACTTTAGCCCAGAGTGACAGCACCAGCGTAATAATTGCCGTGCTTGTTTTTGTGCTCTTCGTACTCTTTCTCGTTATCGCCGGACGCGGCGGGGGGAGCACAAGCGCCGGCAGGGGAACTCAAGGCGGCCCGGCCAAATTCAGCCGGAGAAAATTTCGCCGCCACGCCTCCTCCCGGGGGCTCACCAGAGGAGAGACGCGGGTACTCGAGAGTCTGATAAAACGCTACAAAATCCAAGCCCCCTACGGCCTTCTCAACAACAGCTCAGTTCTGGATTCGAGCCTGAAAAAGGCCCTGACCGAGCTGGACGACAAGCCTATGAATGTGGACGAACGGGAGGCCCAGAAACTCACCCTTTATCGGATCAAACAGAAAATCGAACGGAGCACCAAGGGAGCCAGTACGCCCAACTCCTCGAAAAACCTTCGGGTCGGACAAACGGTGATGCTGATGGTCGAAGGGCAAAGGTACCAATCCAAGGTCTCCGGCAATCTGCAGAAGAGCTTCGGCGTCGAAGTCCCTCGAGACAAGCGCGGCAACGAAATTCGTTGGAAGAAGTGGACCAAGGTGGAGCTCTATTTCTGGCGTTCCAACGGACAGAGTTTCTCCTTTCACACAAAGCTCTTAGGCTACAATACCCTTCGAGGTGTCTCGAGCCTCTTCCTACAGCACAGTGCCCATATAAAAGAGGCCCGCCAGAGGAGGTATCGCCGCAAGCAGATGGAAAAACCGTCCTACTTCTACCCGGTGCGCATCGTCAGTTCGGGGCTCGGAAAAAAGAGCGCCAAGAAAGCCATTGTTGACAAACACCACGGCCACCTCTCTACGATCCTCGATCTGTCCGCCGGTGGATGCGCGATGCGCTGCTCCTACCCCCTGGACCCCGGAGCTCTGCTCAAGATCGAGTTCGAGACTGGGGACCGGCAGAAAGTGAGCAGCTTCGGAAAAGTTATCAGCACCAATAGGATACAGGGACGCGGCGGGGTTATGCATATTATGTTTACCCGGGTGAGCCGGGACAATATGAACCGCATAAATAAGTATGTCTACGATTTTGATACCGGCAAGGAACAAAGATACCCCCGGCTGTAGTTTTTTACATCCCCTGTATTGACCCGTGATGACTTTTCCCTTAGATTTTAAGCTATGAAAGTCTTGCACATCAAGGATATACAAAAGAAGAACGTTCCCCTGCACTACCGTAACGAGTTCAAAGGTTCGGCGATGCTCGAGTTTTCCCCCCAACGGAGGGAGGAAGCGCCGATCGAGTTCAGCGTGGAACACCAAGCCACCGGAGAAGTGGACATCTCCGCCAGAGTCCTCAACAAAATCAACTACCCCCTGGTACCAGTACTCAAGTCGCTCAAAGAGTATATCCGCACTCTGGAAAGAGAGGGCAAGCTGCGTTAATGGGCAAGACTCGGAAACTCACCTCCCACAGTCCTGAGGAAACCATGGAAATCGGCGAGAGGATAGGGTCACAGCTGCTACCGAACTCGATAATCGCTCTCCACGGCTCCCTGGGCAGTGGGAAAACATGTTTAGCCAAAGGTATCGCCCGCGGACTGGATATAGAAGAGGATATTATCAGCCCCAGCTTCACTCTGATATCGGAGTACGAAGGACGATTGCCCCTCTTCCACATGGACCTCTACCGTATCGAGGGAACGGAGGAGTTTGAAATGTTGGGAGCCGAAGAGATGTTCTACGCCGATGGGGTGAGCCTGATCGAATGGGCGGAAAAAATAGAAGAGCTCCTGCCGAAAGATCATGTGAGGATCGAGATATCCATCAGAAGCGACGGCAGCAGAGACATTTCCCTCTCCGGCAGCGAGATAGGATTCGAGTTATGAAAGTATTAGCCGTCGACAGCTCGACCGCTCTGCTGCAAATAGGACTTTCCTCGGAGGGGCATTACTACGAACTCGATCAAAACATAGGCTTGCATCACACCGAACATCTCATCCCGCTCATAGCTGATCTTTTAGAAAAAGCGGAACTCCAAGCCTCCGATCTCGATATCTTGGTGATCTCAAAGGGGCCAGGCTCTTTCACGGGGCTGCGAATCGGTTTTTCTGCTTTGAAGGGACTGGCCTTCGGCGCTGGAGCTCCCCTGGTCTCCGTCCCGACTCTTGATCTCCTGGCTTACGGCAAAGATCACTTTCCAGGCTCGGTGGTTCCGCTCATCGACGCCCGTAAACAGCGTATATACAGCGCCTTTTTTCAAATGGGAGAGAGAAAGTCCGACTATCTGGATGTTACGCCCGCTTCTCTTTTGGGTCTGCTGAACTCCAATGACTTCACACCTCCCTACCTTTTCACCGGACCGGATTGCATGAGGTTACTCCCAGTTTTGAAAGAACTTGATGGCTCGAACCGTTTTCTGGACCGTCATTGCAGCATCGATCCCCTGTACGCTTCGCCTTCGGCCTGGCAGCTGATCCAGATGGGCAGAGAGCGATTCGAGCGGAGGGGGGGCGACCAGGACAACTCCGGTCCACTGTACATCCGACCCAGCGAGGCTGAGCTCTCCCGAGGGCTGGGCTGATGGAACCTTTCCGGGCCGATCTTGATCCGGCGGAGGATTTGGAGGAACTCCCCCAACTCCTCGACGAACTCGACCAGGAGGATGCTCCCGAGGATCGCGTATCCGATGATCAGCGGATCCTGGAACTCATAGAACACGCCAAGCACGGACGTAACGGCCTCGGTACTATACTACGGAATATCTCCCACTACGCATTTCCGACGATACTGCTGTCCGAGCGGCTGAACATTGCCTGGACCAATCGAGAGTACGAAGAGACCTTCAAAGACGAGGAGAAGGCGCTTCCCCGCAATTTGGCCGCCGATTTTCCAAACGAGCTCCACTCGGAGGGGCTGAATAAGATCTACAAGGCAATCAACGATCCAGATTCCAGCTACAGCTACCGCGGCAAGCTCAAGGCGATACTGAAGCACCGTCACAACCGAGAGTTCAACGTAATAATAACACCGATTTTTATTGAAACCCCCGACCGCCCCAGCCTCTACCAAGCTCTTTTCGACGACATCACCGAAGAACAGCGGGCGATTCTGCAAAACACCTTCCTCAGCCTGCTGGAGGCTTCTAAGCTGAAGGACAACGACACGGGTAAACATATCCAACGGGTTGGTGAGTACTCCAAGATCATCGCCGAACATCTCTACCGGCAGAACCTGGAACCCGATATCAACCCCGAGTTCATCGACTCGATCCAGTTTTTGGCCCAGATGCACGATGTGGGCAAGATAGGCACTCCCGACGACATCCTCAACAAAGAGGACGCCTTGAATGAGACCGAATGGGAGATCATGCGCGAACACACCATCAACGGCGCCTATATCATGAGCACCTACCCCCACCCCATGGCACGGGAGATCGCCCTTTTTCACCATGAACGATGGGACGGAAACGGATACCCTTACCGTCTATCCGAGACGATGATCCCGCTTTCAGCACGAATAGTCGCGGTGGCGGATGTCTACGATGCTCTGAGAATGGAGCGTAGTTACAAGGAGTCGATCGAACACGGGGAAGCGGTCTCGATCATTCTGGCCGACCGGGGGAGCCATTTCGATCCCACGGTGGTGGACGCCTTTTTAGAACAACAGAGACTCATTGAATCGGTGTACGGGGAACTGCTCGATTAGTTGTCCTTCTCCACCGGCGGACTTAAAAGGTCGATACTGGGCAGGCTAGTACCGGTTTTGGAGGCGGCCAGGTTTTCCCGCTGTATCGCGGCGAATACCTCCTGGCGGTAGACTTTCACCTCCCGGGGCGCCTTGATACCGAGCTTCACCTGATCGCCTTTGATATCGACAACGGACACTTCCACCTCGTTGCCGATCATGATGCTCTCGTTCTTCTTGCGCGACAGTATCAGCATGCGGAGCCCCTCACGTTGGCCAGCTCTTCCATGACTTTGTGCCGGGTCTTCCAGCGATCGTCCTCGGTAATGCACTGCCGAGCGTTATGGGTGCTTTTATTTATGATCACCGGCCCCTGCAGGTTGGCGGTCATATTTTGATGATCCTCCGGGATAGTGACGATACTGAAAATCAGCGCATTCTCCCTGTCCCCGGCCTCCAATCCGATCTCATCGAGCTCGTACTGGGCGATGCGCGGCTTGTAGTCGGGTCGAAAAATGCTCGGATCGATCAGCACAAAGGCGATCTCCTGTACATCCACCGACTGCAGCCAGTAGAAGGGCTGTTGGAGGGCGTCCAAGAGCACGTAGTTTTTTAGATTCTCGAAACCCAGCAGTCCTGAGGGAAAATAAATCTTCTGTCTCTCATCTACATCGATCAAGCCGTAGGCTTTGGTATTTACCTTCATAAAATCTCTACTACCCCTCTATCTCAGAAAATCCAAGAGTGTCGGTTGGATGATTCTACCCGCCGTTCCGAGGGCGGCTTGATGGGCGTGCTGCAGCTCTTTCAGATCGGTGATCGCCTTGGCCATATCCAGCCCCACCTCCTTAGAGTTCTGCTGCTGCAACTTGGGCAGCTCCTCATCGATTCTTCTCATTGCGAAATCCAACCTTTCATCCTGAGAACCTATTTTGGAAATCGACGAGACCAGTTTGTCCTGCGCCAGATCGATACCCTTCAAGGCTCCTCCCCCGATATCTATGGTGTCGCCTTCGTAGAGCCTGTCGCGCAAATAGATCACCATATCGAATAGAGATCCCCCGGAGATGTCGGCGTCACGATTTATGTTGAAGGGTGGACGCCCCGTCTCGGAAATTATACCGAGATCCTGCAAGACGCTGCCGTCCTCACCATCTTTGAGCCAGATTTGATGCGGTGTTGTACTGGTCAGACTCAGCGAGTTTCTGACAGGATCCAGACTGGCTTTTACCTGTACATCCGCGTCGTTAATTTTTGCAATGATGCTGTGAATATTGTCCCCCGCGCTCAGCTGGATCTCTTCACCATCGATCTCGATGCTGCTGTCTTCCACCACCGTGTAGTTCTGAGCATCTATCACGGAGAGCACCTGCTGCTGTTCAGCCCAGAACACTTCGTTCCCAGCCAAGTTTTTCTCCATAAAACTGTTTTGACCGATCTCGACCACGGACGGCTTGATATCTCCTCGATATTCAACACCCGTGACCACCTGACCGTTCATTCCCGGTGTAGTCCCACGCAGTACCCGGAAGGGGGTGGTGTCGGTCCGGTCCCCGCCAAACATGGCCGTCCCATCAGCGTGTCGGGCGTTGGCTATCTCCAGTAGTTCGTTGAGCAACTGGTTGATTTCCTGGCCCATTGCCCGTTTGTCCTCTCTGGTGAAAGTATCGTTGGCTCCCTGCACCGCCAGCTCTCGGATACGGTGCAGTACCTGGTTGGCGCTGTTCATGTAACCTTCGGCGACTCGATGCTCGCTCTGTATCCGTTCCGCATTTTTGGCGTATCGGTTCAGGTGTTCTATTCTCGAGAGGTAGCGGGTCGAATGGGCCGCCGCCAACGGGTCGTCCCGCAGCTCGTGTATCCTGCTCTGAGAGCTGATTTTATTGTTCAGCTCGTAGAGCCGTTGGTTCCGCTTGTTTATCTGATACTGGGTGTCATTTATGCTCATATTACTGCTGATACGTTCCATTGCTTATACTCCCATCCGGTTTATTATGGTATCGAGCATTTTGTTTATCTCTGAGACGAAGCGAGAGGCCGCAGCGTAGCCGTGCTGAAACTTGATCATCTGGATGAGCTCTTCATCGATATTGACCCCGGAGATGGAGTCCTTCATGCTCTCCAGCTCTTTCATAATCTCCTGCTCGGTCTCTAAAGACC
>DSBN01000367.1 GCA_011046055.1 Sediminispirochaeta sp.
CAAATGTAATGATAATTCCGATATAGGTCATATCAGCTGTTTCCTCCTACCTTCTCCTGCATCCATCTGAAGCCGGCGATCAGATACCCCATCACCAGCAGAGCTCCCGCCGCCAGGGCGAAGACTCGGGCCGGCGAGTCAACCAGTATCGGCACCTCTATGACCCCGTTGAAACCGCCCATAGGAAAAAGGGTGATGGTTCCCACACCCAGCACCTCCCGTACGAAGGCGATCATCAATAGGGCTACGGTAAAACCGAGGGACATTCCCAGCGCATCCATTATTGAAGCTCCTAATCCGTTTCGGTTGGCAAAGCCTTCGGCCCGTCCGAGAATAATACAGTTCACCACAATCAAGGAAACGAACACCCCCAAACTGTCGTAGAGATCGGGCAGGTACGCTTTCATCACCATCTCCACAATGGTGACGAAGGATGCGATGATTACAATATACGAGGGAATTCTTACCTTCTCAGGAATGAAATCTTTTAACAGAGAGACAAAAATATTGGCTCCCAGCAGTACGAAGAGCACTCCGGCTCCCATTCCCAGGGCGTTTACCACCCGGCTGGAGACACCCAAGGCCGGACAAAGACCAAGGGCCAACACAAACACCGGGTTTTCCCTGATCAATCCTTTTGTGAACTCTTTTATCATCTTTTATATCCCCCCCAACTCTTTCACGAAGTTGCTGCCGTTCTCCAGAGCCTTGGCGATTCCAATGAAGGTGATAGTTGCCCCGGTGATCGTGTCCGCTTCCTCCTGGGCGAGCATATCCTTACGTACCGGTATCGGCTCCTCGCCTCCGGTACCCAGGTACATCTCCATATAGGAAGATTTTTCTGCTTCCTTTCCGAGCCCCGGGGTCTCTTGGTTCTCCATGAGCTGTACGGCGAAAACTTCGCCCGTAGCCTGAAATCCGGCCAGAATCACCATGTCTCCTCCGTAACCGGTACCGACAAGCCGCACTATATAGGCATCCGGATCATCACTCGTGTCGCTGCTTTCAAAAAGCGGGTAATAGGTGGTGATGCCTTTGTGTCCCTCCACCGGGTTCGCCTCACCGACCTTCATCCCCGAAGAGACGTTCTCCAGAGCCGCCGCCAGTCGCTGCTGCTTAATGAGTTCAATCCGCGGTTCGGTCACCGCGTTCATCAACCCCAGTACCAGGGCGGCTACGGCACAAATGATCGCCAATCTGCTGCCAATTTTTACCATATCTTTCATACCGAGCTCCCCTTCTCCTCGGCTACACCGAAAATACGCCGTGTTGAATACCGGTTGATCATTGGCACAAAAATATTCATCAAGATAATGGCCAGTGACACCCCCTCCGGAAATGAACCGTAGATACGGATCAAAAAGGTAAAAAAACCGACACCCACTCCGTAGATCAGCATTCCCCGTCGGCTCAGCGGACTGGTGACCATATCCGTAGCCATATAGAAGGCTCCCAGAATCAAACCACCGCTGAAGAGGTGAAAAAAGACATCGCCGCTGAAGATTCCGGCGTTGAAATCAAATCCCCCGAATATCCAGACCAACAAGGAAAAGCTGAGCAGATAGGATACCGGTATCTCCCAAGTGATTATTTTTCTGTAGAGCAGGTACGCCGCGCCGAGAAGCAGCAGTAGAGCCGAAACCTCACCCAAGGAGCCGGGCACGTTACCAACGAACAGGTCCCAATAACCGCCGGGAACTCCTTCGCCGAAGATACCCCTCAGCCACTCGGTGGCACGCACGTCGGCACTCGACTGGGGGTAGCCCGAACCTCGGAGAAACTCCATTGGGCCTCGGGCGCTGCCCTGGTAATCGATAAGACCGGATTTGATAAATCCCAGAACCGAGGCGCCGGAGACGGTGTCCGCCGCGTCCATTGTCCGCGGCATAGTCCAATTGGTCATCTCTCCGGTCCAAGAGAAAAACACAAAGACCCGTCCGGCCAGAGCGGGGTTCATCCAGTTCCGCCCGAGTCCTCCGAAGGTCCACTTCACTATTACTATCGCGAAAAGGGAGGCTAAAACGGGTATATGATAGGGAATTGCCGGCGGTAGGTTGTAGCCGATCAGAAGACCAGTCAAAAAGGCACTTCCGTCTCCCAAGGGGTTCTCTCTACCGGCGGCTCTGGCCATCCCATATTCGGCCAACATCGCGCTCAAGATGGATACCCCGAGCACTGCCAGCACCCTTATTCCAAAAACATACACGCCCCAGATGCCCGCCGGAGCCAGGCACAGAGATACCGTCCACATGATCTTGGCCGTAGAATCGGGATGGTGTATCTGGGGGGCTGCCTCTACAAGTCTCGTTTGTTTCTCTTCCATGTTCACCCCTTCTTTTTCCTTGCCATTCGCTTACCCAATTTGAAGCCCTGAACCAGCGGGATCCTGGCGGGACAGACGAAGCCGCAGCTACCGCACTCCCGGCAGTCCATCAGACCGTTGTCCAGCGACTCATCGTACTTGAGATGGTCCACCAGTTTGAACAGGATCGTCGGGTTCAGTCCCATGGGACAGGCCTCTATACATCGACCACAGGAAAGACAAGCGGTTCTTCTGGAGCTTTTCACCTCTTTTGAGGTGAGCGCCAAAACACCGGAGGTACCCTTGATCACCGGGGTATCCAGGTCGTAGACGGCGGTTCCAGTCATGGGACCACCGACGACGATCTTCTCCGGCACTTCGCTGAAGCCGCCGCACTCTTCGATGAGATCCCCGATGCTGGTGCCGATTCTGACCTTGAGATTGGAGGGGTCCTTGATCGCTCCGCCGCTGACCGTTACAAAGCGCTCGATTAGCGGTTTCCTGAAGACCACCGCTTCGTAGATCGAATAGACCGTTCCGGCGTTGGATACCACCGCTCCGATGTCGATCGGCAATCCTCCGGAGGGCACCTCTTGACCGGTGATCGCCTTGATGAGAAGTTTCTCGTCTCCCTGGGGGTACTTCAACTCCAGGGGGACCACTTCGATATTCATCCCCCGTTCGCTGATCCTCTTCTCCATTACCTCGATGGCATCGGGTTTGTTCTCCTCGATCCCCACGGCGATCCTTTCGGGCTGGATAATCTTCTGGATTATCTCCACCCCCTCCAAGAGCTCGTCGGTCTTCTCCAGCATCAATCGGTGGTCGATGGTCAGGTACGGTTCGCATTCGACGCCGTTGACCACGAAGAGTTCCGCTTTTTTCCCCTTAGGGATAGAAAACTTGACGTGGGTGGGAAAAGTGGCGCCACCCAAGCCGACAATGCCGCTCTCGCTGATCAGCTGCAGCAGCTCTTCGCCCGAGAGACCGCGCCAATCATGTCTCTCCTGCTCCTTGCCGGACCGATCGAACTCTCCCTCCATCTCGATGATCACCGCCGGTGATTTGAGGCCGTTCCCAAGATAGACGTCCCGGATTTCCTTCACCTTTCCCGGTACCGGCGAATGCACCGGCGCCGATATAAATCCGGAAGATTTTCCCAGGAGCGTCCCCTCACGCACCTCGTCTCCCACCTGGACCGCGATCTCCGCCGGCTTTCCCAGATGTTGAGCCAGAGGGACCGTTAAGATTTGCGGAATCAAGGCATTTTTAAGCGCCTTGTGTTCCGATCTACTTTTGCTGTCGGGTGGATGAACTCCCCCTTTCGGATAGGTTTTTGTTCCTTTCATGCTACCTTCTGCCCTTTCCTCTGCTGAAGTTTTTGAATGCTTATATTCTTTACATTTCCATTTCTCATACTCATATACACGACCAAGGGAACGATCAGAGCGCACAGCCCCACGTATGCCCAGACCAGTCGTGCAGAAAGACGAGACGGTTTCACTTCCCCATTTTCTACGGCCACTAGAGAACCTTGAGCCAGCAACAGGGCGGGAACCCCCCCTTCGGATGCGGCTTCAATTATATCGGCATACCATTTGTCTGTAAACAACTTAACTCGTCTATTCTTTGTAATTACCTGGTTTCCGACTCTCTCGAAAACCGGCAGAAAAACCTCTTCCCTAGGTACGGGCAGACCGTAGGGGCGTCCGTAGAAAAAAGTCTCCTGATAGGCCCGGTGAGTCACATAATCGATGAGATTGGGCAGCTTCGAGTCGTCGTTCGAAGCCGCTTCCAGCATATTTTCCCATGTCAACTCGTCCGCTCCATCGCCTACAAGGGAAACCGGATACGGGTATTCGAGACTCCCCCCCTGTTTTTCAAATCCGTCCGATTGCGGGTACAGAAGAAGAAAGCCCAAAGGGAGCGCAAAGGTAAGCGCGAAGAGCAAGACCCCGAGCCGCACGGCTCGAGCTTTGTATCTCTCCGCCCCTAACAGGGAAACGGGGAAAAAAAGCGTATGGTCTTGTTTCCTGACCCTGATTTCACTCAAATAGGCAAAAAGGACCAAGAGCGCCCCATGAATCACCAGAGTGTCAAGCAAGCTGGCGAAGATTGGGAAGAAACCCTCGATCCCTATGAAAAGAAAAGTGCCGCTCAAGATAAGTATTATGAGGTAGAAGGAGAGTCGTTGGACAACTCCCCGGGACAGACCGTCGATACCAATATTGAAGTGCTGTTTCAAAGCCGGGGCATACCAGCCCGAAAGCAGCGCCCAGCCCATCAAATTCAGAACCAACGTTCCAAACAACACGAAATCCATCACCGGGTAACCAACAAATAGAAGCACCCCGCCGGCGAGGAAGAGCAGCCGGGCGGAGGCGGGCATGTACAGCGTCAGGGCCATCATGGTCAGTGCGAGAGGAAGCCAGTAGAAGCTGCTGCCCCCCCGTGAGTTCTCCGGCCTTGCGTAGTTTATCCCACGGCTCTCCATCATCTCGAGGGCGCCCTGTAGATCTTCATCCTGCCCCTCTTTGATATAGACTACATGGGCCTCTCCGCCCCCATAACGGCCGTGAAAGTAGCGATTCAAGCCCCGCAAATAGGGATCGTTGCGCATATCCTGGGGGCTGAGAAAAGAGTCGAGTTCGGAGAAACTGAAGATTTCAACTTCAGGGTAGTTGAAAAGATAAACATTCTGACTCCTTTCGGTCAGCACATCTTCGCAACCAGCGGCGGTGAATATCCGCTCCACCGTTGAGAGATCCTCCACACTCTCACGGTCTACCAGTACCAGGTCATATCCCTGCCATACCTGTCTCCGGGGCGCTTCGATACTTATATCAACGCGCCAGAATACAGCCATTACCAAAGCGCTCATAGGGAGGATAAAAAAAAGTGCTGCGGCGGATTTCTTTTGTGTCAGTCTCATACTACTCCGGTGTTCCAAGTTTCCCCGTGGTCACCTGCTTTGTCAAGCTCATCGACTTCAACTTCCATGCCACCCCCCTGTTTCAGCCTCCAAATTATGTATATAATATGAGATATGAAAAACATGCTACACCATGTCAATTGGCTCCTTCGGGGAATAGCCGTATACGCCCTGGTAGGACGAAGTGGTACCGGCAAAAGTTTTCGCGCCAAGCTGGTCGCCGAGAAGTACGGTATCGAGCTGATTATAGACGACGGGCTCCTGATCAAGGACCAGAAGATACTCGCCGGTCGTTCGGCTAAGAGGGAGAAAGCCTATCTATCGGCGATCAAGACCGCCCTTTTTGCCAACGACAAGCACTGTCGACAGGTAAGAGAAGTTCTGGAGAAGGAAAAATTCAAACGCATCCTCATTCTGGGCACTTCAGAAAAAATGGTGTACAAAATCGCGGCTCGTTTGAAGCTGCCGAAGCCCTCAAAAGTGATTAATATCGAGGAGATTGCCAGCCAGGAGGATATTGAAACGGCGGTATTGAGCCGGCGGAACGAAGGCAAGCATGTGATACCGGTACCGACTATAGAAATCCACCGCAACTACCCCCAATTCGTCTACGACTCGGTGAAGGTCTTCTTCAAGAAAAATTTCTCCTTCCTACCGCAGAAAGAGAGGGTCTTTGAAAAAACGGTGGTTCAGCCGGAGTTCGGAAAAAAGGGCAAAGTCACCATCTCCGAAGCAGCACTCACCCAGATGGTGCTGCACTGTACGGACGAGTTCGACGATACGCTTACTATCAGCAAGGTGTCGGTCAACCAGGGTCCCTACGGCTATATGTTGACCATCTATCTTCACGTGCCATTCGGTCTGCAGATCACCGGTAACATCCACGCCCTGCGCGACTACATCGTTGAGAGTCTGGAGCACTACGGCGGCGTGCCAATTCGCAAGGTTGATATCCGGGTCGATAAGATACAGTAGACTCTATTTTATGAAGTCCAGTGCCGATACATATATTTGTAGTAGTACCTCTGTACGACCGATGCTTGACAAGAAATTCCGCCAAACATAGGATTTTTTTTGGGGGGCAATATGAAAAATAGATATTTTCCGTTCTTTTTTTTGGTTTTGATACTCTTCACCGGACCTCTTGTTTACATGTTCGCACAGAGTAGCGAGAGTTTCGTTGCCGAAGGCGAACATTACAGCGTCACCAGCACCGTCAGCGAAACTTTCAGCGCCGATGTTTTGGAGTTTATGGAAGCCTTTTACGGCCTCTACCGCTCCTACATGCACTTCGATCCGACGGAGCGGAAGACCAGCATGCGGGTTCAGATTTTCGGTAAAAAATCCGAGTTCGACGCGTACCTGCGGGATGTTCTGGGAGAAAGCAGGGATTCCTTTGTGTTTCTGCAGTACCAGGATCCGAAAAAAAGCCGTCTCGTAGGGTATCGCGGTGAGTCTGAAGAGCAGTTGTGGAAAAGTTTAATTCACCACGGTTACGTACAGTACATCAAAACCTTCATTCCCGGTCCTCCCCTCTGGATGCAGAAAGGCTTTGCCGTTTACTTTGAGAACTGTCGCTACGATTGGGACCGAGGCGAGGTGGTCTTCCGTCCGAATTACGGCTGGGTACAGAGCTTGAGAGACAAACTGGATCGAGATCCGAGCATCAGCGACCGAGAACTCTTCATTCCCGTTGAGCAGCTCCTAACCATCGATCAAGCGGGAGCTCTAGACAATTTGGGCGCTTTCTACTCTCAGAGTTGGGCCCTCATCCACTTTCTCCTCCACTCCGAGCAGAAGTCTTACAACCGCCTGTTGTGGGACTCCATTTCCGCCCTCTCGCCACAGGCGGAACAGGATGAAAACGAACGACGCATCATTTCCCGCGCTTTTGAGTGGGTCAACAAGGAGCAGCTGCTTGAGGACTTTCTCGCCCATGTGGACGGGATTCAGACCTTCCCAGATTTGGTCCAAGGGGGAATCAACGCATACGAAGACCAGAGCTATCAAGAAGCCGTTGAGCTTTTTCAGCGAGCTCTGGAGTTGAGGAACAATCACTATGTACCGGAGTATTACCTCGGTTTGATAGCGTATCAACGGGGGGACTACTCAAAAGCGGAGTATCACTACCTGGAAGCGGTCGACCACGATGGAATGACGGATCTGCTCTACTACGCTCTGGGAGTGAATGCCTACGCTGACGAGCGTCGAGATGAGAGCCTATACTATCTGCAGCAGGCGCTCGAGTTCAAAGGGGATTACGGCCAGCAGGCTCAGGAGCTGATTGCCAGAATAGAGAAAGAGAGGGCCGGCTCAGAGGATTCGTAGGTCCGTTGAACGGAGCTCCGGCCCCGACAGATATCCGCTCCCGAGAAGCTATGCCTGCTTCTTCGAATGTCTTCGTTGCGGCTTCTTCCGCTTCCTTTTTGCTTCCTGAGGATTGGGTCTTCGGCGACGGTCGATACTGGCCGGCGCCTGCATGCCCTGCTGACGGAAGAGCCAGACCACGGCCATCTCTACTTCTTGGTTGGGCGGTGTCAGCGGCTCAATCAGCCTTTTGACCTCTTTGAACATATCCTGGAACAGGGCTACGCTGTTTTCCCACTCCTCGGGAAAAATGATCACGCCATCCACCAGAGCGGCGATCAAACGTCCCCTTCTTTTCTCACCCTTCTCCTTCACCCTCTGGTCGATATTCTCCAATCCTTTGAAAAAGCTCTCTCTATCCTGTCCCCGTTTGTTGTGCACCAGGCTCTCAATAACAGGTAAAAAGTATCTGAACAGATTCAGCGCGAGCATCTCTCGTATTATTCCGGCGGAGTTCCCGGACTCGAGTATCTTGAACATCTCTTCGGTCAGACGCGAGGGGGGGCAGCGTTCCAGCTCCACCGCGTGTTTTTTGATAGACCGCTGCAGGCGAAAAGGGATCTTCATGCTGAGCTGCTGGGCGTACTTCACGGCTCGGATCATTCTCACCGGGTCCTCTATGAAGCTCTTGTCCAGGGGTATCAATGATCGCATTTTTCCTTGCCGTAGATCAGCGTATCCGTCGACAAAGTCCAGAAGTTCCTCCTGGATCGGGTCGTAGTAGAGGGCGTTGATCGAAAAATCACGCCGGTGCACATCCTCTTCCAGGGTGCCGTAGATGTTGTTGTTCTCCTCTTCGGCGGTGGAGAGGGATCGAAAGGTGCTCAATTCGATGATCTTTCCTGGAAAATAGATATGCACCAGACGAAACCGTCGCCCGATGATCCGCGCGTTGCGAAACAACTTCTTTATTTGATTCGGTAGTGCGTCGGTGACCAGGTCGAAGTCCTTGGGCGACCTGTCCAACAGAAGGTCTCTCACCGCGCCACCTACCACATATGCCTGATAGCCGTATTTATTCAACCGTCCGGCTATTTTCAAAGCATCCTTGTCTACCTTATTGACGTCGATGGGGTGTTCACTTTTTGAATAGATCTTTCCCATCGCCTGGTTTTTTCCGTTTTCACTGGTTCCGTAACGTATTCTCACATTGCTCTCGCTTGAAGTGCTGGTATTTTTTGGTCTACTATATATTAGGAACTTGTCCATTTAATTTCAAGTCGATCCGTTTTGGATTATTTCGAAATAATCCAGATTATTCAAGTTCCCCGCAAGGAGTCAGCTCATGCTTATTGAACCGAAAATACTCAAAGGCTTCCGGGATTTTCTCCCCGAGGAGGCGGCAGCCCGAAAAGAAATCGTCCACAAACTCCAGACTCTGTTTGAATCCTTTGGCTTTCAGACCATCGACACCCCCGTCCTGGAGTACACCGAAGTACTGCTGGGAAAAGGCGGCGGCGAGACGGACAAGCAGGTCTACCGATTCAACGACCAGGGTGGCCGAGATGTGGCCATGCGCTTCGACCTCACCGTCCCCTTTGCCCGTTTCATGGGTAGAAACGAGGCTAAGCTCCCCCTCCCCTTCAAGAGATACCATATCGACAAGGTCTGGCGCGGCGAAAACACCCAACGGGGTCGTTACCGGGAGTTCACCCAATGCGATTTCGACATAGTAGGTACCGACGCGGTCTCCGCGGATTTGGAGATACTGTTGATGATGCACGAAGCTTTTGAAACCCTCGGCATCGACGACATAACGATCAAGATCAACCACCGTGGTGTTTTCAGCCACTTCCTCCAGCAGTTGGAGATTGACGAACAGCTCATCGACGTGATGCGCAGTATCGACAAGCTGGCCAAGATTGGCGAGGAAAAGGTGCGTGAGCTGCTGCTCGAACTGATCGACGAGAAAAAGGTTGATTTACTGCTCCGCTACATCAAGCCCGAGGAGAGTTTCGAAGGAAGCATAGAAATGATGCGACAACTCTGCGGCGGAGACCATGAAGAGATCCGCCGTCTCGAAGTTCTGTATCGGAGCTTTCAAGAGCTGGGAGTAGAAGATCGTTTCTTCCTCGATACCTCGATAATGCGCGGCTTGGACTACTATACCGGTATCGTCTATGAAACTTTTTTCAACGACCTGCCCGAGATAGGCTCGGTCTGCTCCGGTGGAAGGTATGACAACCTGGCATCGCTTTACAGCAAGACAAAGCTGCCCGGTGTCGGCTCCTCAATCGGCCTGGACCGCTTGGTGGCAGCTTTGCAGGAGCTCGGCCGTATGGAGATCCATCATCCCGCTGCTCAATTGGCGGTGTTCTGTATGAACCCACGGCTGCAATCCTATTACCAGAGCTTGGCCCGGGAGTTTCGCCGCCGCGGCATCAGCTGCGACGTCTTTCTCGAACCGAAAAAATTGGGACCTCAATTCAAGGCGGCGGAACGGAAAAATATTCCCTACGCCCTCATCTGCGGAGAGGATGAAAAAGAGCGGGGCAAAGTCTCGATGAAAGATTTGAACAAGAGGATTAATCACTCCATGATATCAATCGAGGAAGCAGCGGAGATCATTGTATCCGCGAACTCCGCTGAGAAGGGGACCTAAGAAGTATGCGTCCCAAGGACCTTCCGGTATACCAGCAGCGACGGCGAATACTCGATGAGTTAAAGGACAACCAAGTCATCGTTATAGAGAGCCCCACCGGTTCGGGCAAAACGACGCAACTGCCGCTTATTCTCCATCGAGCCGGCTACGGCCGAGATGGACTGATCGGAGTCACCCAGCCGCGACGAATAGCCGCCGTTTCGGTCAGCGATTACATCGCGAGCCAACTGAACGAGAAAGTCCCGGGCACGGTGGGCTACAAAATGCGTTTCGAGGACCAGACCAGCCTGGAAACTCGGATCAAAATCATGACCGACGGGATACTCCTTCAAGAGCTGAAGCACGACAACCTGCTTTCCGGGTATTCGGTGATAATGGTCGATGAAGCCCATGAACGGAGCCTGAACATCGATTTTATTCTCGGACTGCTGAAGCAGATTTTGGAGAGCCGCCCGGAGTTCAAGGTGATCATATCTTCGGCGACTATCAATGCCGAGATTTTCTCAACCTATTTCAACGGGTGCCCCATCGTCCACATCGACACCCCCATGTACCCGGTGCAGATCGTGTACGATAGCCCCGCGGCGGCTGGCGGACTCACCGGAGATGAGGCCTTGCTGGATAAAATCGAATCCATCGTCGAAAGGACCATCGCCTCCGAACGGACTGGGGACATCCTCATCTTTCTCTCCGGAGAGAAAATCATCAAAGACTGCCTGTACCGACTCAATTCTTCTCGAATCGGCCGTAAGCTGCACATCCTGCCCCTCTACGGTCGTCTGTCCAAGGAGGAGCAGGAGCTGGTCTTCGATCCGCCGCCGGCGGGGAAAATCAAGGTAGTAATTTCCACCAACATCGCCGAGACCAGTGTCACCATCGACGGGATCACCACGGTGATCGATTCGGGACTGGCGAAAATGAACTACTACAACCCCCGAACCTTCACCTCATCCCTGATCGAAGGTCCCATCTCCAAGGCCAGCTGCAACCAGAGACGCGGACGAGCCGGGCGTACCGGTCCCGGGATGTGCTACCGACTCTACTCAAAAAAGGATTTTGACCATCGCGAGCTTTTCACTTTGGAAGAGATATACCGCACCGACCTCTCCGAGGTCATTCTGCGGATGGCCGACCTGGGGATTCGGGACTTCGACGATTTCAACTTTATCTCCCCACCGGGTGCCCAGGGGATCCGCGGGGCGGTGGAGACTCTTCTCCTGCTGGATGCGCTTGATCAAGAGCGTCGTCTGACCTCCGTCGGAACGATGATGGTGCAGTTTCCCCTCATTCCCCGCCATTCGCGAATCATCGTCGAAGCCATTCTTCGCTACCCCCAGGTCTTAGAAGAGGTTCTGATTGCAGCATCATTTCTCTCCACCCACACGCCCTTTCTGCTCCCGCCGGGGGAAGAGCTGGAGGCTCGTCACGCTCACCACCGATTCAGTGACCCCGCGGGAGACTTCATTAGCTACCTCAAACTCTTTCGCGGCTACCTCAGCCAGCGAGAAGGAAAACAGCGTGAGGAATTCTGCCGCCGTCATTACCTCGACTACAAGGTGATGAACGAGATATTGAATATCAAGCTGCAGCTGGAGGAAATAGTCTCCCTCGACCTGGGAGTTCCGATTTCTCACGGAGGATCGACCAAGGATTACCTCTGTGCGGTTTCATCCGGTTTGCTACAGTTCGTGTGTCAGCGTTCGGGCAAAACCAGCTACCGTAGTCTCACCGCCGACAAAATACAGATACACCCAGGTTCGGTGATGTTCCGGGAATCTCCTCAGTTCATCGTCGCCGGAGAGATAGTACGCACCAGCCGGATGTTCGCCCGTTCGGTCTCACCTTTGGAGCGATCCTGGCTGCCGGAAATATCAGAGCAGATAGCGAAGCACTTCGGTGGGGCTGAGAAACGAGGAGACGGGAAGAAAGAGACAAAAAAGAAACGAGACACCGGGTGGGAAATAAAACTCGGCGACGAGATATTCAAACTCGAGCCCTACAAAAAAAGCAAAAAGATGGCGGTACTGCCCTGGGAGCAGATATCGCGGGTCATTGCTCAGACTTCGAAACAGGAGTTGAAAATCCACGACAAATTACGGGCTAAAATCGTCTACCGAGACTACGAAATTCACACCGGTGACCAGTTGGGGAGCATTCTAAAAATCGTTCCCTACCTCGACCCCGAGTCTGACCTGACAAAAACAAAAAACGGAAAAATAAAAACGGGCAGCTTCTCTACCCTTGGGGGAGACATAGCCGCCCTGTGCGACAAGCTCGATCATCTGCTCCGGCTGGTACCCGGCAAGAAAAATAGCAAAACCCTCGGCTTCTACACCCTACAGTCCGATGGTGCCGGAAATTACTGGTTCAAGGTGATTCGCAGCTTTCACACCGCCGTCGATGTGAGCCTATCGAGCCTCGAAACATTGGCCGACGAGCTGGGAACGGCGGTGGAGGCCTCTGAAATCGACAAGGTAAACAGAGCCTACCGTAGGTTGTTGGAGATTTATGAAAGTTATTGAGAATCCCGAACGATCGTTGTCTGCGCTGATTCCAATTCGACGGAACTCTTTCTCCTCGGAGTCTTGCGGTGGTGTTGAGAGAAGAACAGCGTTCCCCCAATCCCCAGCACCACGACAAACAGAACGCCCCCCAGCAGGTCACGGGATACCGTATACAGCAGGGCAACTCCCGCTCCCGCAACGGAGCTCAGTAGCGGCAGGGTAAGATAGAGATAGCTCTGCCAACGCTCTTTGATCAGAACACCCTGGATCGACGCAATCAAAGCGTACAAGCTTAGCAGACTGAGAAATGGCAGTAGAAACAGGCGGTAGCTGGTATAGTGAGAAAAGTTGAGCAGTGCCTGTGACAGTCCTACGGGAGCGAAGTACCCGAGCAGATAGGATGTCACTCCCGGCTTGGGACTTATTCGGCGTTCGTGGTAGGGCCAATTTTTTTTCCTCAATAGAAAAAAGGCCAGCACCGCCGGGACCCAGTACAGCAGGTAATCCAAGACCAAATTGCGCCAAAAAAGCGGTAGCGGCTCAAACTTCATGGGCCACCAACGGGACAGCGAAAACTGTAAGAAAGCTACCGGAATAAATAGTGCAAGTCCTCGGAAGTAAGACTTCCACAACTCGATACTGCGAAAGTGTTCATTGTAGTATAGCCGTAGGTATAGGATTCCCGCCAAAGGCATAGAAAAAATGAGAAACAGTGTCATGGTGTGCTAAGATTAGCACTTCGTCTCGATATATTCAACTGCAGGAAAAATAGACTTTCGGTATTTTCCTTTGGTTCGG
>DSBN01000202.1 GCA_011046055.1 Sediminispirochaeta sp.
ATAGTAATGCCGAGGAATATAATGAGAAAAATTATCATTGGCATAGTCTTCTCCTTAAGCAAGATTAATGAGAAAATGGGTCTATGTCAAACCATAGGGGTGAGATAAAAATGCCGACAGCATTTGTTTTACGGCGCGATGCCGGTCTTCTTTTACTGCTTCTACTCCTGCTCTTTGGGCTCTCCTCCGCCCATGCTCAGTCAGGGGAAGCGACGGCGAAGCAGCAGGGAGAAAAGCTCTTTATGGAAAACAAACCCCAGGAGGCGATCCCCTTGCTTGAGACCGCCCTACGGCATGCTCCCGAGGACGTGGAACTCTATTTTTATTTGGCCACTTCTTACGAACAGCTGGGGCAGCTCGACGCGGCTCTCCAGACTTACCGGCAAGGCCTGACACATGCAGGGGCCAGAAAAGCTCAATTTTATTTTAATATGGGAAACCTGGAACAGCGAAGACGAAAGTATACGCAGGCTCTCGAATTGTACACCCAAGCGCTCCAGGTCGATCGGGATATGACCCCGGCCTACCTCAATCGGGCCAACGTCAATGTTTGGCTCCAGGAGTATGGCGAGGCCGTGGCGGACTATCGGGTCTACCTGTCTATGGAGCCTCGAAGTTCGCAGAAAGAGAATATCGAAAAGATGATCGCCCTGCTCAACGAGAAGATACTGGTCGCCGAACAGGAGCGCCGGGCCGCTGAGATAAAACAAGAAGAGGAAGAGCGTAGAAGAAAGGCTCTGCTGGAGGAGTTCTTGAACTCTCTCGAACAGTCGGGCCAAGACACGGAACGTTTTTCCTCAGGGACCGGCGAGGTGAAAGAGTACGAACAGGAGTTTGACATTGTCGACTAGGGGAGGGAGCAATGGATAGAAAATGGATACTACTGGGAGGGGGATTGCTGCTACTCACCTTGCTCGGAGGAGGCCTGTTTCTCTTTCGAGGCGCCTCGGAAAAAGCAGCGGTCGAGCAGAGCCCGATGAGCGAAGAGGAGAAAACCCGTCAGAATACCCTCCGGCTGGCCCGAGATTACCACGAAAGCGGCGAGCATCAACGCGCTCTGGATCTGCTGGATCAGTTGCTGATAAAAGAGGCCGACGATCAGGAAGCCCGTGACTTGCGGGATGAGATTATTGAAGCGCGACGGCGGGAGGAGGAGCGGAGACGCCGCGAGGCCGAAGAGTCGATGCGTGAGGAACAGTCTCAGCAGGAGGCCTTGATGGGCGCCCTGTCCAAACTCGGAGAGAACGAGCAGACGGCGGCTGAGCAGCGGGAGCTGGAGCGTCGGAGGGAGGAAGAACAACAGGCGCTGGAAGAGCAGCGACGACAGGCGGAGGAACGGCGTCGGCAGGAAGAGGCTGAACTGGCCGCTATGGCAGAGGAGGAGCGACAACGCCGCGAGGAGATCCGCAGGCTCATACAAGAGGGGATCGAAGCGATTGAGCAGGGCCAGTTCATCCAGGCCCGGGGAAGCTTCGACGAGGCTTTGAAGATGGACCCGAAGACCGCTGAAGCAATAGCCCGCAAGGGTGATTCCTACTTCCGCGAGGACAGCAGCAGTCAGAGCAACATCAGCGAAGCTATCAAGCTGGCCAACGAGGCGATCAAACTGGACGACGACCTATGGATACCTCACAATACCCTGGGGGATATATACTCATCTCAACGTCAGTGGGAGAACGCGATCGAATCGTACAAGAAAGCCGCCCGGCTGAACCCTGAAAACGCGGATCTCCTCTTCGAGTTGGGCAAAGCCCAGTACCGGATGGGCCGGTTCGACGAAGCACGTCAATCCTTTGAGGCGGCGGTTTACAACGATCCTCAGCATGTGAAGGCCTTTCTCAATTTGGGCTTCACCTACCGTCAGTTGGGAAGCAACAAATCCGCCCTGAACGCCTTCGCGCAAGCCGCCGAGATCGATACTCAAAGTGATTTAGCATATTCGCAACTATCCGTCCTCTATGCCGTGGAGGGCAAGCTGGACAGGGCCGTGGAGAGCATGGAACGAGCCGTGGAGATCGCTCCGGATAATCAATCCTATTGGAGCAACCTGGGCAACCTCTACTATCGAAGAGACAGCTACGATCGGTCCATCTCCGCTTACCGCGAGGCGCTGTCCCTGAACGGTCAAGATCCCATCACCAACTACAACCTGGCCAAGGTGCTCCTGGATCAGGGAGAGCCCGAAGAGGCGCTGGAGTACGCGGCCCGGGCGGTTCAGCTGAACTCCGACTCGGCGGACAATCTCTACATTCTCGGCAAAGCCAGCGAAGAGATCGGTAATGATGAAGCGGCGATCCAAGCCTATGAACGGGCCTTGAAGGTCAACCCGGAACATCTCTCTTCTCTCAACAATCTGGGCAACCTCTACGACGAACAAGCCCGATACGACAGCGCGCTCAAAGTGCTGTTGAGGGCTTATGAAATCGATCCCGATTCCTTGACGGTCAACAACAATCTGGGAAACGTCTACCTGCATATGAAGATGTACCAGGACAGTATAGAGCACTACCTCAAGGCCATCAAAACCAAGCGTAGCTCTCCCCGAATGCGCTACAACCTGGCTATTGCCTACATCGAGACCGAGCAGAAACAGCAAGCCCTCGAGGTACTGCGGGATTTGATCAAAATCGAGCCGAACTACTGGGACGCCTACTACAGACTCGGAGAGCTGCTTTTTTCAGAGGGCCAAGACCAGGAGGCGCGGGCTATCTTGGAGATGCTGTTAGAGAAAAATCCCGAATACCAGCGCCGCGATCGGGTCGAGCGTCTGTTGTCACGGTAGTATCGGCCGATGGGCGCTTCAGCTTCGTCCCACCGCTACAAAGAGCTCCTCGCGGCTGATGCGCAGCCAGATGGGACGCCCGTGGGGACAACGAGGTACCGGCAGCGACATCGCCTGCCGGGCCAGCTCCAGTCCCGAATAGTCGTCAAGCCTCTCTCCGTCCTTGACCGCCGCCTTGCAGGCCAGATCGGCGAAGAGCTCGCTTCGAAAGGATTCCTCACTTGAGATTTGACTCCTCAGTGCCTCCACTATGCCTTTCTCGATGCCGGAGAACTTGGCCGGCAGGTGGGTGATTTCCCATTTGCCCGGAGCCTGTCGTTGCAGATGGATGCCCATATCGTGGAAAATCTCCAGACGGTTTTTAAGTACTTCTTCTTCTTCCTCTTCGAGCTCGAAAGAAAAGGGAACCAGAAGTTTTTGCCGTACCAGCTGTCCCGAGTTGATCTGATCGAAGAGAATACGTTCGTGGGCGGCGTGCTGATCGATCAGGTAGAGTTGGTCCTCCATCGCCACCAGGAGAAAGAGATCGAAGACCTGCCCCAAATAGCGAAGCGGCGGTTCATCGGAGAAGCTCACCCCCTCATCAGCGGCTCTCTCAGATACTATGACGTCGGAAGACTGCGAATCTGGAAATTGATGCTTCTCCCGGGCGAATTGCCGCCAACTCTCCAAGTCCGGACTCTTCCGTTCTGCCGGGGATGAAGGGTAGGGAGGGGAGACTTTTCGGCTTCCACCGTCTCCGTTCACAGCGGCGGGTGAGGAATCGAAGAGCGACGAATCCTTCTCATGGTAGCCGGTAATAGAGCCCGGACGGCTGTACTTCTGGTTGAGTACAGATTTGAGGCTATGAACGACCTGGTGGTGTATCTCCGGAAGGTTTTTGATCTTTGCTTCACGTTTAGCCGGATGCACGTTGAAATCGACCATGTCCGGCTCTATCTCCAAAAAAAGAAAGGCGATCGGATAGCTGCCACCGGGCAGCAGCTCTTGATAGGCGTAGTGTACCGCCTGCATCAGAGAGTACTCTTGGATCGGACGTCGGTTTACGTACACATGGATGTGTCGACGGTCTCGGCGGTGTTGGGCGGGGGAGGAGAGTAGGGCGTGCAGTGCAAAATTACCACCGGTGCTGCGGACCTCCTGCAGAAAGTTCTGATCGATCTGGTTTTTGAATAGATCTCCCACTCTCTGGAGTAACGAACCAGATCTGAGGTAGTGCTTCATCCGTCCGTCGGTGAAATAGCGAAACTCGATCTCCGGAAATGCTAAGGCTTTCTCAAGAAAAGTCTTGCTACAGGCTGCGGTCTCCGCTCCGGGGCTCTTGAGAAATTTTTTCCTCCCGGGCATGGAGTAGAAGAGATCGGAGACGTCGACCACCGTACCCTGCGAACCACGCGAAACTTCGAGTCCGATGACCTTGCCCTCCCGGACTTCGAGACTGTGTGCCGGAGCTGCTTCGGTCTTGGAGGTGATTCTGAGCTTCGCGCAAGCGGCGATGCTGGACAGCGCCTCCCCCCGGAAACCGAGGCTCTGAAGATGGTAGAGGTCTTCGGCGGAGGAGATCTTGCTGGTAGCGTGGGGTCTGTAGCAGAGCTCCAAATCTTCCCGACTCATACCTGATCCGTTGTCGATGAGACGGATACGCTTGAGCCCGCCCTGCTCGAGATGAAGCTCCACGGAATCTGCTCCCGCGTCGATTGCGTTGTCCAGCAGCTCGCGGACCACCGAATAAGGTCGGTCGATCACTTCGCCGGCGGCGATTTTTTGTGCGACCGAGTCCCGGAGGATCTGTATCCTCCGGGATCTCTTGTCTTCGTTGTTCATAGGAGAAAGGTACTAAAAGTGGATTCTCGTTTCAATGGTGATGTTGGGAACGATTTTCGGATTGCCGTATTGATCGTACACCATCCTTCCATCTTCGGTCTGCACCGCCGTACTCACCACCGCGGCGATGTCCAGTGTGGGCGCGATGGGATACACGATCTCGCCCTTGACCGTGGTGTAGGCGTCAAACAGAGAAAGTTCATCTCCGGTCAAGGCTGGGAGGAAGTTGGTCCGCGAATACTCTATCCCGCCGTAGACCTTAATGATATCGGCCATCTCCGGCTGTAGGTACATGGAGAGGGTAAATTCGTCGTTGTAGGCCGCTGGATTGTTCAATTCGTCCAGTGAACGCCAAGGCCACATGTATCCGGCGCTGATATCGACCAAGTTAAATAGTACCGTGTGAGCGCCACCGAATATTCCCATAACCGTGGTATCGTAATCGCCGGTGACGTTGTTTTCCAGGTCCTCCAGGTAAGTCTGGGTCTCCTGAACGATGGTACCTCTGATACGTTCGTAGTTGGTACCGAAAAAGTTTGGCCGGAACATACCGTCGTAGTAGCGGAACTCCAGGTTGTAGTCGACAAACAAAAGGTTACCGAACAGACCGGTGGTAAATCCGTAGTTGCGGATACTGTCGATGAATGACTCACCGTCCGAGTCGTAGAGTACGTCCCACTCGAAGGCTCCGTCCCGTTGAGGCACCATAGCCGCAACATCGGCGAAGGGGATAATAGATATCACATCGTTCTCAAAGATAGGCAGTTCCATATCCGCACCGACGCTAAAAAACCTCATCGAGTCGAGAGCGGCAATCGCTTCGTTTTCGCTATCGGCTTGAGACAGCGGGTCGATATCGGTGATTCCCGTGAAGCCCAAAGCAAAATTGCCAATAGGCCTGAAATAATAACGGCCGCCGAAGATCTGAGGACGAGCCAGGTCGTTTACCACCGCTTCGAAACCGGACCTCTCCTTGTCCACACCAAGGTTCACTCCGACCCGTCGGACCGCGGGAAAATCCAGGTCGTTGGCGAAGTTCTTCATAATGGTCCCGTGGCCGATGGTCATATTGTGCAGGTTGCCCAGCTTGAGATAAAAGGGATCTCTCTGCTCGCCCCACTGCAGGTACTGGATTTTGAGACTTAAATCGACCAAGAGGTCTTGGGCCGCCCCCAGCGGATCCCCGCTCCAGTCCTGATCCATACCAAAGGACCATTCGTCATTGCCCTCCGGTCGGTACCACTGGCTTCGATCGAACATATCGTCCTTGTATACAAAGGGCAGGTAGAGCCCCATCTTGAGTTTGCCTATCTCGAAATTGGGCATGACCACCGCTTTGGACCAAGTGTCCCCGTCGATGGTGATGGTTCCTATTTCAAATCCGACAATTTGTCCCAAGGCGTTCAGTAGCGCGCTTTCGCGCTCCTCTTCGCTGCCTGCATCGAGGGCGCCGCCTTCAGAATCCTGGCCCGTGGCTCTAGTACTGGTATCGGTGTCGGTAGCCGCAACTACCTCCTCCTCAGCAGGCTCTTCTTCGGACTCTTCTTCTTGTTCTTCTTCGGCGACTTCCTGGCCAGGTACGGAGGCGGGGTCGAGTTCTTCAAACTGCAAATCCTCCAAGAGGTCCTGCAACTGCTCCTGGGTCAGTCGAATTGCTTCGAAAGTAGCGGCCAGGGCATCCGCGGCCATACCGCCGGTGAGGGTGAGCGACTCGTTGGTGGCGGTCTTGGTGAACTCCACGACTCCCTCGTTGACAAAGGCCTGCTCCGAAGAGCCGGGTACGGCGACGATACCGAAGTCAGTTCCCCGCACCCCGCAGACCGCCGAAGGTGTACTCACCCGGTAACGGTTCCCGATACCAGAGCGGGAGGCGATGGCTCTGAGCTTTCCCGCCGCCATAGTGAAATCGTTGGAGCTCTCCTCTGAGGTCTGGAACTGGTCGATGCTGAAAACCGTATTCCGCGAGAGCTTCACAATGGAGCCGTTGGGTTCCAGTTGGAGTTCGGCAACGGTGTTCCCCGTGCGAATGGTATCTCCCTCCTGGAGCGACATCCCGTAGGAGACCGGAAGGTTTTGGTTTTGACTATCCAGGACTTCGATCTGGGTCTCGTCCTCATAATAGGCGAGCACGGCCCGCGGAGCGGTGTCCTGCGCACTCAGGAAAACCGGTATAAGCAGCAGTATAAAAAGTATTGCTAATATTTTTCTCATTGTATCCTCCTATGCCCTACAGGCTGATTGAACTCGAGAGTTTGGCGCTGGTCTCCCAGTTTCCATCTTCCGGTCGGTAACGCAGGGTGTAGCCGAGGGTGATGACCGCGGGACCGGTTTTGTAGTTCACGTTGGCCAGAATCAGGGCGTTTTCCGGATCAATCAGCTCGTCAAACGAGGCGATGTTCCTTTTGTCGTAACTCAGATCAAAGAAGACCCCCGGCAGCAGTCCTTCGGCGACGACTAGGGTCGAGCGAAGATGGGGCAGGGTAGAGGGTTTGCTAGAATCGGGAGAGAAAGAACCGCTGAGGGTCGTGTTGAACTGTACCGCCTCACCGAGCAGCTGAAAGCCCAGCGTGCTCTGCCATCCGGCGTAGCCCTCTACGCTGTCGGTACCGCTGTAGATGCGATATTTCGACTCCCGGTAGAGATCGTAGGCGGCATCGAAGTAGAAGGGGACGAAGTTGTCGCCGATGAACAGCGAGTTGAGTCCGTAGTTGACAAACTTGAACGCCCTGCCCCCGACGCCGACCAAAACACCTTGGTTCAGCTCTTCGCCGCCCGGCTGGAAGGCCATGTCGCCGTAAAAATTGAGACTGAATAAGTCCTTGTTCAGTAGAGGCTGAATAAAGTCAAAACTAAACATGGAGACCGTATCCGGCTCCTGGTCGAAATCGGTATGAGCGTCCGCCTTGGTATCCGCGGCGAAAGTCCCGCCAATCTGAAGATTCTTGAGAATTGGAATCTCCGTGATCATCAATGGTCGAACATAGAGACGGGAGCCGATAACGTCGAAGTTGGCCAAGTTGCCCACAAAACTCTCGACGCCCAAATAGGGAAAATCAAAAAGCTGCCCGTCCACATCTAAGGCCAGACCGACCTTGCGCAGTTCCGGCAGAAAGAGGCTGTTGGAGTAGTTGGCCATCAGAAAGCCGGTCCCCAAACTGCCGTTGTCTATCGACCCGATCTTGGCGTAGAGAGGATCGCCCTTGTAACCGTAGCGAACGTAACGAAAAATCGGCAGGTAGAGATCCAGAAACGAGTTGTCGTCGTCGGGGATCCAATCCTGCTCTCGTACTTCGAAACTGCTCCCCCCCCCGTCGTCGACAAAGCGATAATTGACGGTGAAGGCCATGCCCACTCCGATCTTGCCGAAAATAAACTCGGGGTTGAGGGAGAGGCTCTGGTAGGTGACTTGATCGAAGTCCCCCGAATCGTCCTTTTCATTGAAGGTCTGAGCCCCCAGCTCGATCGTCATAGCGAAATCCGTTCCACCAGCTTCGGCTTCTTGGGCGCTTAGCGGCAGTGCCAGAAGACCAAGCAGGAGGAGAGGGATAGATTTTTGATACAGCTTTCTCATCGTTGCCTCCTTATCATACTCTCGTACTAGAATATAGTACAGAATCATGAAAATTTACAGTTTTCCGCCGTCAAAAACGGTTTTACCACATCAAGCTACCATGGAAAGCTTAGAAGCGTAATTCTATCTCCGTTCCGGTCTCAACGGCCAGCGTGTGCTGGCCGTACGTATCTATCTCCGACATCGATCTCCGTCTCTGATAGCCGATCCGGCCGAAAATTCTCACATAACCCACATCGACCAGTTGGAGCTCGCTGGTGTGGCTGAAGAAAAGAGCTTCACTGACACCCTCCTCGAATACGTCGGTATACTTTAGTTGGAGCTCCTCCCGGTGGACTAAAAGCTGCTGCTCCACTTCGAGCTGCTTGTCGAAGGGGATCGTCCAGTCAACCATTTTTTTGCTCTCCCACCGCAGGCGTGAGGAGAAATTGCTTGAGGGGTCGGGGAGCTCTCGTTCCCAGGTGCTGGACAGGCCGGCACTTCGTCTCTGATCGATGAGCAAGGAGAGGTACTGGCTGAGACTGATCTTATGTTCCTCTTCGATTCCCCCCCCATAAGGGCGGCGGGATGTGTATGTCAACTTGTGGCTGATCTCTTCGGTCCGGTACCAGTCGAAGAGAGCGTAACGGCCCAGACGTCCGAATAGGTTGAGCGCCGTCGTGGTGTAGCTGCCGTGAATATCGAGGTAGTCGAGCACGCTGTCGTAGTCACGCTCCAGACTCCTCTCCACGCCCAGGGAGAGCTTGTTGGGGCTGAAGAGGTGAATGAAATGAGAGCCGGGGTTCCGTTGATACAGCAGGTTGAAGGTGGAACCGAGATCCGCGCCGCGGCTTCCGAGGGTGTTCTGGGAAAAATCATCCTTGGTGTCGGAGTGGAAAATATCCCACAAGGGTGGGTTCAGCCAAAGCCCTTCTATCTTCGATGCCCGCAGGAAGATCCCGTGCAAGTCGTTGGCAAAGCTCCCGACGGCACCGTAGGTCTCCCGGTTGCTTCCTTCCCTGGCTAGACTGAGGCTCAGACTGGCCGATTCCGACGATCCAAGGGACAGGAGGGTCCTCAGATTGAGCTGCCACATCCCCCGAGTCTCCAGCTGGAGCGGATTCTCCCTGGGAAAGCTCTGGGCCTCGATGGCTGGGGTGAAGGAGAGACTCCAGCGGGGCTGATGGAATTCGAAGGCGATTTGGTGGTTTTGCTGTCTCGCCACTCTGCCTTCGGTGTCAAAGGGCAGGGTCAAACGGTTGACCGCGCCTAGGCGGGAGAAGAACTCCTCCTCCGGCTGAGTGTACTGGTCATTTTGAGCCAGGAACCGATCGGTCAAACGGAGCGAATAATTTTCGGACCCGGAGACCGCTGTTTCAAAATACCAGGATCGTTTGAGTTTTTGACGGCTCCAGTACAGGTCGTTTTTCAAGGTCAAACTGCCCAATCGCTCCTCTCTGAGTTGCAGGGAACTCCTCCGGGAGGCTCGCAGGTCCGCGAGCTCGTGACTTTCCCGGTAGTTGTCCTTTAAGACAACTCCTCCATCGAGCAGGGGCAGTTCAAGACTGTATCCTCCGGCGGGTAGGAAAGTTTGTTCGGCCCACCTCCCGTCATAATCGGCCTGCAGTCTAAGCCCGAGCACGGTCATACTCAAGTTATTGCTGAAGGCCAGCTGCTCACCGCCGCTTTCTTTCGTCCCTCCGCGGTAAGTTGGCTGTTGTCCGTAGACCTCCTGCTCGAAAGAGAGATCCTCTATCAGCACTCGATCCGCCCAGCTCCACAGGGGGCCATCGTATCGATAGGAGAAGAAGGTCCGGCCACCAAGGCCGAGGTTCGTTATGGGGTCGTGGAAATAGATCTCGTCTATCTCCAGCGAAGCGGCTTCTTGGAACTCCGCGGAGATAAGCATGCTGTTTACCCTTCGGGCGTGTCGATTCGGGGTGAGTCCCTGGTCCAGGCTGACCAGTAGAGCGTCGAGTTTCTGATCGTCCACGGTGATACGCCCCGCATCCTGCTCGGCGTCCAAATCCCAGGTGAGCTTTCGCCATTGTGAGGCTGTATCCGGGGGGGTGAAACTCACCGCCAGCCCCTCACCGGCGCTATTGCGCAGGGAAACCGTCATACTCAAGGGCGGCGTGCCGCCGTCTCCTCCGGTTTTTATAAAGAAAGAGATCTTGCCGTAGTCTCCCAAATTCCGCGCTGGGGTGAAGCCCTCCACCTGCCAGGTGTCGGTATCGACGGGTTCTTCCCATTCTATCTTCAGCACCCGGCTGTCGAAGCCGCCGTCTCCGTTCAAAAGCGCCGCTTCGGAGTGGGACATCAGCCCCTGGTCTTCGATACTGCCCGGGTCCAAGGGGCGGCTGTAACTCCGGACGGTGGTTCCCCGCTCGCTGGAGCCGGTGAAGGGGCTGCCCTCCAGGTCGATATCCGCCACCAGCAGGCGCCCCTCCGCCCCGGAACCAGAATCGTAGGAGATCAGAATATCGAAGGCCGTGGCCGCTTGAAGCCTCCGCCGGTCTTCCTCGTTCAGGGGGATGGTCAGGCGCTGCCACTGATCCTGATCGGGGGCGAAGCCAATGGAGGGGTCGGTCAACTCGACGACGACGGGATCGGGGAGGGGAGCTCCGGCGCCGTCGAGCACTTCATTTCCGTCTATATCTTCGCTGTTGATGCGGCTGTACTGAGGCGCCCAGCGCAGGGCCGGAGCGACGGAGAGACTTCCTCCCTCGGCCAGATCGAATGAAAATCCTTCGTCGTAGGGGGACCGTTCGGCGTCCAGCTCCTCGTCGGCGTCCAGATCTTCGGCTAAGCGACCAATGAGGAGGTGTACCTGGATATCCTCCGGCGGAACGGAGCCGTCCGTTCCCAGGGGTTTCAGCAGCAGGTTGATCGCCCGTGCGCCGGAGAGGTCCCGCTGTCCGTCACCGTCGCTCAAAGGGATTCTGCCGCCGACCCACTGCCCCGCCTCCAGCCGGTACTCCAGCACCATGGCCTCTCCGGCGGTCTCGCTGCCGGTGGCCGCGAGATAGGGGCCGACCCTCCCGCCGTCCTGGTAGGGGGAGACCTGCTCCGGCGGAGGGTCCCAAGTGTAGTGCATCAGGGAGTAGCCTCCGGTGAAGCTGTAGTTGTAGTGGTCTTTGAAGAAGAGCTTGCCCCGATTTGCATGGAGAAAGTTCAGGGACTCCGCCTCTCCGGTTTGGTACTCCGAAGCGGAGGAAGGAGCTGCCGGATAGAGGTTCTCCGGCCCCGGGACCACCGGGTAGAGCGAATCGTCCATCCCGAAGAGCCGCAGTCGGCCCGTAGTGTTGGGGTTCGATACTTCCACCCCCGCCTCAACTCGGGCCGAGAGACGCTGACCGCTGTACTCCACACTAGCCAAACCCAGCATAGCCCCCTCCGCCTCCTTCTCATCGGTGGTGTAGGCCATGGGATCGGCGTTCCAGCGCAGGCTGAAGTCCAAACCCGTCCGCCAAGGCTCGCCGGAACCGAAAGTGTTGGCCGATACCGCCAACAGGTCCCCTCCAACGGCTCTGGGATTCGAGATTCGGTAGAAAATATCGATCCTCTCCCCCTCCGCCGGGGGGAGGAAAAAATTGAGGGCGCCGGTAACGGGGTCGAAGCTGTAACTGCTTGTGGGGATACCGTTGCGTTCCACCCGAATCGAGCCGTCCAAAACGTTGGTACCCAAATTGTAGCCCGATACCGGAGTCAGATGCTGGAACAGGAGTTCGTAGCCCCTTGCCTCGGAAGCAGCAGCCTCGGGTCCGTAGAACCTCGCCGCCCCGGGGAAGCCGTAGTCCGCATCCATCAGGGGGTAACGGGCCGCGTGGTCCCTGAGCCCGGCTCCAACTGGGCTGATCCGCCATTCCTCCGGCGCCTTCGTCTCGGCCAGGGGCAGACGCTGCCCCTGGGTGCCGTTTGTATCCACCAGTTCGACGGCGGTCTCCCGTCCATCACCGGAGACACGGTAGACGCTCCGTAGCTCGAAGGGGCTCCACCGCCCCGGGCTGTACAGCAGCAGCGACTGCCGGCCCTCTATCTCCCGCTCCAGCGCTGACAGGTCCAGACCCATATAGTCGGTCACGCCGAAGTCAAAATCGATCGGCTCAGCCTCCAGATCAAGTTCGGTACCGCTGAGACTGAGGCCGCAGAGGGCGCCCGGGCCAAGCTCCGGGTCGCCCACCGGGGAGCCGTTCTTGGAGTAGGAGACTACCAGATCACCGTAGACCGGCCGGCGCAGCAGGACCAAGCCCTCGGCGGCGGAGACCACCACCTCGGAGTCGTCAAGGCGACGGTAGCGGCGGCCATCAAGACCCTGGTATATCCCCTGGTCATCCTCCAGGTAGACCCGTAGAGCCTCCACCCCTTCGTCGGGCAGTACAAAAAAACGGCCCCGTATGTAGTCCTCCGGGGCGATTCTCTCTTCCACCAGGAGTTTGGAGCCGAGGAAGTGCAGCTCTTCGGTGTCGGCGGGGTCGTAACGCAGAGCCAGATGATGTTCGCCGTACTCGCTCTTCATTCGACCGTAGGTGCCGAGGGAGGCGCGGGAGGCTTCGGGCAGACTGAGCGAACCCAGTTCGCCCCGGCCGATATCCGTATTGCCGATGCGTAGCTCTTGGAGCAGATCATCCTCTTCCCCGAAGTAGCCGAAGAGGAAGGTCTCCAGGGTCTGTTCGGAGCTGATCTGGGTCTCGAAAAAGTATTGGTCGTCGTACCACAGGGAGAGAGTCAGCTCCGGGGTCTGCTCGAAGAGCAAGCCGCTGCTGAAATCCTCCACACCGGCGGCCTGTACTCCCTCTACATCCGCCCCCCAGCTGAACCCGAAACCGGCGGCCAGGCGGGCGGTCCAGCTGCCTTCGATAAAAAAGTCGACTTTCGCGTCCAACAGATCCGCTTCGAACAGAGCAGTGGGCGCCTCCTCCCGCGGGAGAGGCAGATCTTGGGCCTCAAGGGCGAGGGGGAAAGAGAGGCCGAGCAGCAGCAGGGCGATAGACGTTGATCTTCTTCTCGATGCCATCGTATAATTATTTTATACACGTTCGATTGTGTAAATCATCTTTTTGATAAAAGTTCCATATAC
>DSBN01000262.1 GCA_011046055.1 Sediminispirochaeta sp.
AAAGTGCACTTGCACTTTCCAAAATGAGAATGCCTCCAACAGTTAGAAACACAAATTATTGCTATGCAAATGAAGCAAATTCTCAATTTGGAAGTCATTAGACTTCCAAATTGAGAATTGCTCCTAAGACGTCCAGTTTTCGGTGTGGAGACCGGGTATGCCTTCGAAATCTTTGTCGTTCAGGGTGACGAAGCTGCACCCCTGGGATAGGGCAGTTGCGGCGATCTATAAGGGGTTTACTCTTCCGTGGTTTTATTGTTCGCTGTTTTTTGAGGAAAAATCGCTCTCCAGGTCCCAATACACCTCAGCCCACTCTTTGATCTGCCGCAGCACGGTGGTGCGTAGTTTTTCGTTTTTTAGACTCCGAAAATACTTAATCAGTTTTACCTCGTCGGGGCTGACGATGACCCGTTCGAAGGGGGCGTAGGTCTCCGTCTCGGCGCTGATGCCGTAGGTCTCTTCGATCTCCTCGTGGGGGATGAACTGGAGCAGCGGTACATGAAGCAGGCGGGAGATATCCATCAGACGATCTACGGTGAGGCGGGTCTGGCCGTATTCGTACTTCTGCAACTGTTGGAAGGAGACGCCCAGCCTTTCGGCAAGCTGCTGCTGCGAGAGCCCCGCCTCTTCCCGGAACTTCCTGATGTTCGAGCCCAGCTTCTTTGTATCCATCCGCCAATTATCCCTCGAAGGTCTCTCGAAGGCTACAATATGAAGGTGGTAAATAGTGGTACGTTCATGGCTACTGAGAGGGGTGATCGGCGGAATCGATTCCCATGATGGGGAGGTTGTTTTGGAGCCGGGGGGGGTGTTGTAAGGTCGAATTTGACAAGCTCCGATTCTTTCTGAATACTGTAGACTATGAAAGCGAAACAGATAGGTTTTATGCAGATCCAACCCCCAATGCTGAAGGTGGTGTACGCGCTTACACCGCTGGCCCTGTCGGCCATCTACTTCTACGGGTGGCGGTTCTTGGCCATGTTGATTCTGGTCAACGTCATCGGCATCTTCACCGAGTATCTGATGGCCCGGGCCTACGGGATGAAGGTCACCTCATCGGTTTTGGTGACCAATTTTCTATTCGCCCTCTCGCTGCCCCCGACGGTCCCCTTCTGGATCGCCGCGGTGGGTATCGTGTTCGGGGTGGTGTTTGGAAAAATGGTCTTCGGCGGTTTTGGGAAAAATATATTCAACCCCGCAATTTCCGGTCGGGCTTTCATCTACATCAGTTTCGGCGTGCCCCTCACCGGTCGGTTTGTAGAACCCGTGGCCGGAGCGGGCATCCGAGGCTTCGGCGCCTGGGCCCCCGCCACCGACGCCGTCTCCAGCGTGACCCCGTTGGTGGAGCAGGCGGAGGGGACCATGGTCTCTCTGTCGTCGCTGTTTTTGGGTGACGTGGCCGGCTCCTTCGGCGAGGCCTCGGCTCTACTGATACTCTTGGGCGGAGCCTATATTATACGGAAAAAAGTGGCCAATTGGCACTTCGTCGCCTCATCGGTGGGAGCCTTTCTCCTGCTTTCGGCGCTGCTTTTTTACGGAGACGTACCGGGGGCGATCGAACCGCTGCACGCCCTGCTGAGCGGCAGCTTTCTCTTCGCCGCGGTCTTTATGGTCACCGACCCGGTATCGGCCTCCCAGACGACCAACCTGGGCCGTTGGATCTACGGGATCATTATCGGGGTGATGACGGTGCTCATCCGGGTTTTCGCCGGCTGGCCCGAAGGGGTGACCTTTGCCATCCTCTTCGGCAACATGTTCGCCCCCTTGATCGACCATCTGATCAAAGAGTGGAAAAACAGAAAAAAGGTGGCTGCGACATGAACAAGGACGGTTTTTACGCGACGCGGATCTATCCGATCATATTCATGGTGCTGGTGACGGTGGTATTCATCAGCGGAGTCTCGGGCATCTACCTCAGTACCAAAGACAGGGTGGAGCTCAACGAAACTATTTTCCAGAAGATGGCGGTGCTCTACGCCGCGGGTATCGACTACCCCGAGGGTGATCCGCAGGGGATACAGAGGGTATACGAGCAGCACGTGAGCGAAGTAGCCGGAACAAGCGGCAGCGACGAAGAGCCCCGCTACTTCGAGCTGAAGCTTCCCGACGGAGAGACCGGTTATGCCGTATTCACTCGGGGTGCCGGTCTGTGGGGTGAAATAGTGGCGATTTTCGGGTTTGAGCAAGACCTGCAGACCATAACCGGCGTCGAGTTCGTGGAACAGAACGAGACCCCCGGCCTGGGTGCCCGAATAACCGAGGACTGGTTCAAGCAGCAGTTTCGCGGCAAAAGAGGCCCCTTCGAGATGGTGGAGGAGGGGACCGCCGACGAGGTAAACGAGCTGGACGCGATCACCGGTGCGACCCGGACTTCCGACGCGGTGCTCAAAATCGCCAACAGGGCGACGGATACGGCCCAAGAGAAGGTAAAAGGAGAGTAGTATGGCGGCACCCGGAAAACTCAAAAAAACTTTTCGCGATCCCCTGGGCAAAAACAACCCCGTATTCGCCCAGATTCTGGGGATCTGTTCGACCCTGGCGGTGACCAACAAGTTGGAAAACACGGTCATCATGTCGCTGGGCGTGCTTTTTACCACCTCCCTATCAGGACTCACCATTTCTCTGATCCGGAAGTGGATTCCCGCCAGGGTGCGGATGATGGTCGAGACCTTGATCATCGCCAGTTTCGTGATCATCGTCGACATTACCCTGCGCGCCTATATGCCGGAGGTGTGGCAGCAGCTGGGACCCTACGTCGGACTGATAATAACCAACTGTATCATCATGGGCCGGGCGGAGGCCTTCGCCCTGAACAACCCGCCGGGACTCTCGCTGGTGGACGGCATCGCCTCGGGTATCGGCTACTCCTACGTACTGATCGTGATCGCCTTTTTCCGCGAGCTGCTGGGCACCGGCGAGGTCTGGGGCTTCACCGTCCTCGGGTCGTGGTGGACCAACTGGTCGATCATGATCATGCCGCCGGGAGCCTTCTTTATGCTGGCCATATTCATCTGGTTCGTGAAGGGGATGATCATCAAAGAAGAGGAGGCGGCCAAATGACAGCCAGTTCAATAGCGATATTTTTCGCGGCGATTTTCACCAACAACATACTTCTCTCCAACTATCTGGGGATGTGCTCCTTTCTCTCGGTCTCCCGGGAGATCAAGACCTCCGTGGGCCTCGGGGTGGCGGTGATTTTTGTGATGGCCAGCACCAGCGCGCTCAACTGGCTGGTCTACAATTATATCCTTCTGCCCTTTGGTTTGGAGTACTTGCGTTTCATAGTCTTTATTATCGTCATCGCCGCCTTTGTGCAGCTGGTAGAGATGGTGATCGAACGGGTCTCGGAGGTTCTCTACGCGGCCCTGGGGATTTTTCTCCCCCTTATCACCGTGAACTGCGCGATCCTCGGAGTGAGTCTGTTCATGGTCATCCGCGAGTACAGCCTGCTGGAATCCTTTACCTTTGGTTTGGGCAGCGGGATCGGGTGGTTCCTGGCTATCATGGCCATGGCCGGGATCAGGCAGAAGCTCAAAAGGGCGCGGATTCCCCACGGTCTGGAAGGGGCGGGAATCACGCTGATAATCACCGGAATGATGGCCCTGGCCTTCATGGGTTTTTCGGGAATGCTACCGATCGGATAAGGAGGAGATATGCTCACTTCATTGCTTATAAGCGTCGGGGCGGTCAGCGGTATTTCCGCCTTTCTGGCCCTGCTGATGGTCATCGCCGACGCGACCATTGGAAACTACGGTGAGGTCAAAATCACTATAAACAACGACAAAGAGCTGCGGGTGAAGGGGGGCAAGCCGCTGCTCGGCACCCTGATGGAGGAGGAGATTTTTATCCCCTCGGCCTGCGGAGGACGCGGATCCTGCGGCCTCTGCAAGGTCAAGGTGATCGAGGGTGCTGGCCAGTACCTGCCCACCGAACTGCCCTGGATCAGCGAGGAGGAGCGGGAGCAGCAGGTGCGCCTCTCCTGCCAGATCAAGGTCAAGAATGACATGTTCATCGAGATCCCCGAGGAGCTGTTCAACGTCAAGGAGTTCGACGCCAAGGTGGCCAAGATCAGGGATCTCACCCACGATATAAAAGAGGTGACCTTGGAGGTGGTGGACCCGCCGGAGATAGAGATGGTCGCCGGACAGTTCGTCCAGCTGCGGATACCCGAGTACGAACTCACCGACGAGCCGGTTTACCGAGCCTACTCGGTGGCCTCCAATCCGAGCGACAAAAAGCACGTGGAGCTGGAGATTCGTCTGGTGCCCAACGGAATAGCGACGACCTACGTCCACAATTATCTGAAGGAGGGCGACCAGGTGGTCTTCAACGGCCCCTACGGGGACTTCTACCTGCGGGAGACCGAGCGGGAGATCGTCTGTATCGCCGGCGGTTCGGGGATGGCACCGATCAAATCGATCCTGCTCAACATGGCCGAAAGGGGAATCCAGCGCCGGGTGCGCTACTTTTTTGGAGCCCGGTCCAAAAAAGACCTCTTTTTGGTGGAGGAGATGCGGGAGCTGGAGAAGCAGCTTCCCAACTTCAAGTTCATCCCCGCCCTCAGCAATCCAGAGCCAGAGGATGACTGGGACGGTGAGACCGGCTTGATCACCGACGTTTTGGACGCCCATCTGGAAAGCGGTGAAAACGTTGAGGCCTATCTCTGCGGTAGCCCCGGCATGATCGATGCCTGCGTGAAAGTACTTAGCGAAAACGGCGTACCGGAAGAGCTGATCTACTACGATAAGTTCGGTTAGGAGGGGAAATGAAACAAACACCACAGATGAAAAAAATTCAGGACAATATGCGCCCCGGAGTTTTGACCCTGCACGGTTTCCTGGGTACCGATACCCGGGATCTGGTAGAGATCCTGGAAGAGGATGAGGCGACGGTCCGCCGTCTCGGTACTACTCACCGCGACATCGCCGAGCGGATGCGCCATTTTAGAGAGAAGGGCAATGCAGGCCTGGGCGAGTTCATCGATGTGGAGCCCCACTTCGAGGTGCGGGTCGATTCGGTGAGGGGCGGGATCCCTTCACCCTTCGGTGACGCGGGGCTGATTCCCAAAAACAACACCACCGTACGCAACAAGAAGCTGGGACGGGAGATAGTCTACACCGACGTCAACATCCATCTGATCGGCGAGCACGGCTTCTATGAGGGGCGGGGCTCGCTTTTTCGTCTCGAACCGGAGGAGCTGGTAGAGGTGCTGGAGGTGCCCGCGGAAGCACAGCAGCTGGACCTTCCCTAGACCGTCCTCGTTTTCGGCTCGTGGACCAATTAATTCCGACTATGGACTATGGCTTGATTCGCCGCCGAGGCGGATGATTTGGCGACTTTGGAGAAAAGCTGCTTGTCATTTTGAGGGTTTGGACCTAAAATATTATTCGTTATGGGCAAAAGCGAACGTTTGATGCAACTGGAGCTTCTCCTGCTGTCCCACCCGGAAGGACTACGACGGGCCGAAATCGCCCGACGGCTCAGTGTGCACCGATCCACCGTCGGTCGATACATCGATGAGCTTAAGCAGAAGGTCGATCTCTGGGAAGACGAGTACACCATCGGCATCTCCCAGGACGAGTCGATGAAGATGATGAAGCTCAGTGTCTACGAGTCGCTGGCCTTCCACCTGTCCGCCGAGCTGCTGGCCAAGTACACCGAATATCACAATCCACACATGTCCTCGGGGCTGCGAAAGCTGGCGGAAAATCTTCGAACCTACGCCCCCACGATGAGTGAGAATATCAACGCCGTGGCCGAGTCGATCGAGCTGGGCTCCAAAAAGCAGGACCCCGACTACATACGGGTCCTGGAAACTATCACCGACTCCTGGGTTTCCGGGAAGATGGTCCGGATATGGCACCTGGACGAAGAAAGCGGTCGGGTAGAGGAGACCGAGTTTGCCCCCTATTTCATTGGTTTCAGCGAGCAGCAGAACGGGCGGCGACCGATCAGCGTCACCGGCCGGCTGCGTCACACCACCGATATCCAGACGATCGAGATATCCAACGTAAAGGACGCCGAGATCATTGACCAGACCTACACGATCCCCGACAACCTCCGTGCCTTCAACGTGGGACGTTTCGGCGAGCAGATCGAGAGCAAGGACCTGATTCCCCTCAAAATCCGGATCAAAGAGAAGTCCGTTCTGAACGTCCTCAGCTACCTTTTTCACCGGAACCTGGACTTGAGCGAGCCCGACGAGCGGGGCTGGATGATCTGCAAGGTGGATGTGGAACACTCGATCGAACTCTTTTTGCGGCTGGTCCAGTGTGGAACTGCGGTGGAAGTTCTGGAACCGGAGAGTTATCGAAGGTATTTTCAAAAAGAGATCAGCAGCATCGCGGCGCTCTACGGCTGTACTGGTAATACCGATAGGTGAACAGCGCGACTGAGCATTTAAAAAAACTGAAGGATAAACTTGATTTTACCAGAGTGATCAATTAGGATTTTCTTGTAGATAAAATTGCTCAAGCAAAGAAAGGCTGTGTATGCAGCTTTGAATAATCAATACATTACAATAGAAAAGGAGACGAACATGAAGAATTTGAAAGGGACACGGACTGAGAAAAACCTCCTGGCCGCCTTTGCCGGAGAGTCTCAGGCGAGGAACCGCTACACATATTACAGCTCAGTGGCCAAAAAAGAGGGATATGTCCAGATCGCCAAAGTATTCGATGAGACCGCCGATCAAGAGAAGGAGCACGCCAAGCGGCTGTTCAAGTTTCTCCAGGGTGGTGAAGTGGAGATTCAAGCTGCCTTTCCCGCCGGAGTGATCGGTACCACCGCGGAGAATCTCAAGGAAGCCGCTGAAGGTGAAAATTACGAATGGACCGATATGTACCCCTCTTTCGCCGCTAAGGCTCGCGAGGAGGGCTTCACCGAGATCGCGGCGGTTTTCGACGCGATTGCGGTGGCGGAGAAGCAGCACGAGAAGCGCTACAACGATTTTCGTGCCAATATCGAAGGCGGACGGGTTTTTAAACGAGAAGAGAAGGTGACCTGGCGCTGCATAAACTGCGGCTACCTCTACGAAGGCACCGAACCACCCGCCAAGTGTCCCGCCTGTGCCCATCCCCAGAGCTACTTTGAGCTCTTGGGTGAGAATTGGTAAAACGTATCTCTAAGGAGGAGAAACTATGGCTGAATTTCAAGGTATCTACAAGTGTGAGATCTGCGGCAACATCGTGGAGGTCACACACTCCGGAGCGGGCGACCTGGTCTGCTGCGGAGAGAACATGAAGCTGATGGATGAAAAAACCGCCGATTCGTCCACCGAGAAGCACGTCCCGGTGATAGAGAAGACCGCCGACGGCTACAAGGTGACCGTGGGAAGTACGCTGCACCCGATGGAGGAGAAGCACTACATCGAGTGGATCGAGTTGCTGGCCGATGGAAAGTCCTACCGCCAGTACCTCAAACCGGGCGACCAGCCGGTGGCGGAGTTCTGCGTGAAGGCCTTCAAGGTCAGCGCTCGGGAGTACTGCAACGTGCACGGCTTGTGGAGAAGTGAGGCGGAGAAGTGAGGCGTAAAATCAGTGTCCTTTCGTCTCGGTAGGAGGCGTGCTACAATAGTGACTAATTAAGGAGTGAAAAATGCAAAAGTACGTATGCAATGTCTGTGGTTATATCTACGATCCGGAAGAGGGTGATCCCGACAACGGAGTTGATCCGGGCACATCTTTCGATGACCTGCCCGACGATTGGGTCTGCCCGCTGTGCGGGGCGTCTAAGGACGAGTTTTCACCCGCCGATTGATTTTATTTCTCGACAATTTTTCAAAGCGCCCCCAGGGAAGACCAGGGGGCGCTTTTTTGTGGGACGCCCGGTACGGGCGGGCCGCCTATCGCTTTTCCAAGTTGGGCTACAGGGAAAAGTACTCGGCCTCCGGGTGAAAGCTGACGAAGGCGGAGGTGGAGAACTCCGGGATCATCTGGCCGCTTTCGGTGAACTGGATCCCCAACTGCTCGGCGGAGAGAAGCCCGCCGATGACTCTGCCCATATCCAAATCGGGGCAGCAGGGGTAGCCAAAGGAGTAGCGGGTACCGTGGCGGCCCTGAGCGCCGCGGTACAGCTCCTCCTCGGCCAGTTCCTGGACGTAGTCGGCCAGCACCTCCGTCATCTCCACCGCCAGGCCGTGGAGGTGCAGGTAGTCGCGGTATTGGTCCTCGTGGAACAGACGCTGTATCTCTTCGACGACGGTCGACCCGAGGCTCACTATCTGAAGCAGGGTCAGGTCTCTCTTATGAGCTCCTTCCGGCAAGAAGTAGTCGGCCACGCTGCGGTAGGGAGGCTTCCGCTGCCGGGCAAAGTCCAGGCTGACCAGCTCCTGCTGCCGGTCCGGGTCGATGAGCACCAGCGCATCGTTCCGGGCGAAGCAGGGAAAAAAACGGTAGGCGTAGACCGCGTCGATGATCTTCGCCTCCAGAACCCACTCCTTCAGCCTTTCAAAGGCCGGCCGTATCTGCCGTTGCTCCAGCTCCAGGTACTCCTCCTCCGAGGACGCTCCCTTGCGGTAGCCCCACCGTCCGCGAAACAGTCGGGAGCCGTGTATCCGGTCGAGGATTTCCGCGGGGTCGATGGATCGAACCATCCGCAGGTTTAAATCCGCCGGTTGGGGAACCGAGTCTATGGACAAGGAGACTCGGCTCGGGGCGTTTGAATTACTGAACGTCGGGCTTGAAGCGATCGCTTCAGGCGCCTGGGACTCTTTGGGACTCCGCGTCGTTTTTGGTTCCAACGAGGCGGGGGACGGGCCTTGGGCTTCTATCTCGGAGAGAGCCCGCAGAGCGTCGAAGGCGTCGCGACAGTAGTAGACCGGTGCATCGAACAGCGGGGCGCACTGCTGCTCCACAAACTCTTTGGTCAGGGCCGCTCCACCGAGAAGGACGGGGGTCTTCAAGCCGCGGGCCTGCAGCTCGCGGATGTTGTTTCGCATCACCACCGTCGATTTGACCAGAAGCCCGCTCATCCCGATGGCATCGGCACCGGTTTTGAGCGCCTGCTCGATGATCGTCTCTACGTCGACCTTGATGCCCAGGTTTTGTACCTGGTAGCCGTTGTTCGACAGAATGATGTCTACCAGGTTTTTTCCGATATCGTGGACGTCTCCCTTGACGGTGGCCAGAATCAATTTTTTGCCGGTGTCGGCCTCTTTTTTTTCCATAAAATTTTCTAAATAGTCTACCGCCTGCTTCATCACTTCCGCCGACTGGAGGACGAAGGGGAGCTGGATCTTTCCCTGTCCGAAGAGTTCGCCTATCTCCTTCATCGTCCCGATCAGAACCGTGTCGATGATGTATTTCGGCGGGTGGTGCTGGAGCAGATCGTCGATGAGCTCCTCCAGCCCGGCCCGGTTGCCCTCCATCACCGCTTCTCTCAGACTCTCTTCCGGACTCAGCGATCTCTTCCGGTCGGTGGCGGACTCGTCTTTCTCGGCGGTCAGTCCTTGAAAATGCTCGATATAGGCCATCAGCGGGTCCTGTTGACCCTTGTTGTAAATGAGGTCGAGGGCCAGGCTTTTTTCTTTGTCGGGAATCTGAAACATCGGCATGATCTTGCGTACGTTCACGATCGCCATGTCCAAGCCGTGATCGATTGCTTCGGAGAGAAAGACACTGTTGAGATACTCTCGTGATTGAGCTGCCAAGCCGAAGGAGATGTTGCTGATGCCCATAACGGTGTGTACCCCCGGTAGTTCCTCCTTGATCCGCCGAAGCGCTTCGAGGCTCGCGGCGCCGGCATCCCGCAGGTTCTGATCTCCGCTGCCGAGGGTGAAGGTCAGCGGGTCGATGATGAGGTCCGAGGGGCTGAGACCGTGTTCGTCTACCGCCAGCTGCAGCAGGCGTCGGGCGATCCCCATTTTCCTTTCCACCGAGTGGGCCATGCCCTCCTCGTCGATGGTCAGCGCGATGATGGCCGCGCCGTAGCGCTTGGCCAGGGAGAAAATCCGCCCCGCTTCCTCGGGGCCGTTTTCCAGGTTCACCGAGTTGATCAAGGCCCGTCCGCCGATGAGCTTCAGCGCCTCTTCGATGACCTCGGCCCTGGTCGAGTCGATGACCAGGGGCAGGTCGACGGAAGTTCTCAGGCGCCGGATAAAGGTGGTCATATCCCGTACCTCGTCGCGGCCGGTGTAGGCGAGGCAGATATCCAGGGCGTGGGCGCCGGTTTTTTGCTGTTCCTTGGCCACCGAGAGCATACGTTCCCAGTCTTCGGCCAAAAGCTGTTCTCTGAACTTCTTGCTGCCGTTGGTGTTGGCCCGCTCGCCGATGAAAAAGGGCGGCGGCTCTTGGCTGAAATCTTGGCGGCTGTAGAGGGAACTGAGGGCCGCCCGAGTTTCGAAATCAGCGTTTTGTTCCCGGTTCGGGTGATACGAGGGACGCTCAGCCTTGGTGAGGGTGTCGAGACGGCGGCGTAGTTCGCCTATATACTCGGCGTTGGTCCCGCAGCAGCCGCCTATAATGTCGACGCCGTACTCGCTGACGAAGGAGGTCAACGTTTCGGCGTAGTCTTCCGCCTTGAGATCGTAGACCAGCTTACCTTCGCGCTGAGTGGGGAAACCGGCGTTGGGCATAACGAAGACCGGCCCGGGGTACAGCGAGCAGAGCTCCTGTACGTGGGGGCGCATCTCTTTTGGACCAGTGGCGCAGTTGATCCCCAATACGTCGATGTCCATGGGCAGGAGGCTGGTGACCACCGTCGAAATATCGCTGCCCACCAGCAGATTGCCGTTGGTCTCCACCGTGACCGAGACCACTATTGGCAGCTCGAGTCCCGCTTCTCGTTGGGCGTCTCTCGCCGCCAGAACCGCCGCCTTGATTTGCAGCAGATCTTGAGCCGTTTCCACCAGAAACAGGTCCACCCCGCCGGCTATCAAGCCTCGGGCCTGGCTGAGGTAGGAAGCGTGAATGGTGTCGAAGTCTACCTGGGCCAGGCTTGGGAGTTTAGTTCCCGGACCCATACTTCCGGCGACGAAACGGGGGGTGGGGGCGGAATTTTTTTCTTGATATTCGTCTCGTACCCGAGTGCTTAGTTTCGCGGCGGCGCGGTTGAGCTCTACCGTTCTGGATTCGAGGCCGTATTCGGCCAGCACGATCTCATTGGCTCCGAAGGTGTTGGTTTCGATGACGTCCGCCCCCGCCTCCAGGTAGGATAGATGGATACCGGCGATCCTGTCGGGGGAACTCAGGTTCAGAAACTCGTTGCAGCCGGAGTATCCTCCCCACTCATGGTCCTGTATGTCCAGCTTTTGGATCTCCGTACCCATGGCCCCGTCGAAAAGCACCACTTTGCCGTTTAATAAATCAAAAAAGTTCATACCGCCGCTCCTTTTTATAAGAGAATATAGTATCAAAACTCCGTTTGCATGCCAATTCAGATACACGTAAAGGGCGCGGGTATCGATAGAGGAGGCACCGCGTTCGAAAACACGAATTTTGAGCTTCAGACGGGGCGAAAAGCGGGGATTTTTAAATAAATTGCCTTTTTTCTGGCAAAAAATCTTTGATTTATTTTACTAAACAATGTATAATATATCAAACCTTGAATATCCTAAAATTATCCTGAAATAGGAGAAGGAGACTGCAATGCCACGAGGAAAGCCTGAAATCGATACGGAAAAATGTAAAGGTTGTGCTTTGTGCATTCAATCCTGTCCGAAAGACATTCTCCGAATGTCCGACGATTTTAACAAGCAGGGCGTTCCCTACGCCACCTGTATCGACGATGACGCGTGCATAGCGTGTAAGTTCTGTGCCATCATCTGTCCCGATATGGTAATAAAAATTCTACAATATGCCTAGGAGAGTGGTATGAGTGAAAAAATTTTGATGAAGGGAAACGAGGTGGTCGCCGAGGCGGCGGTTATCGCCGGCTGCCGATATTACTTTGGCTATCCGATCACTCCACAAAACGAGGTGCCCGCCTACATGTCCCGACGCCTCCCGGAGGTCGGGGGGACCTTCCTCCAGGCCGAGAGTGAGGTCGCGGCGATCAATATGGTCTTCGGAGCATCCGCCGGTGGAGCTCGGGTGATGACCTCCTCATCGTCACCGGGAATCAGTTTGAAACAAGAGGGTATCTCCTACCTGTCCGGAGCAAGGCTGCCGGCGGTAGTGGTGAATATGATGCGCGGCGGACCCGGACTGGGGAACATCGCCGGTGCGCAGGGCGACTACTTCCAGGGTACCCGTGGGGGAGGCAACGGTGATTACCGCACCGTAGCCCTGGGACCGGCGACGGTCCAGGAGCTGGCGGACCTGACCATCAAGGCCTTCGACATAGCCGACAAGTACCGCGTAGTGGTGATGATCATGGGTGACGGATTTCTCGGACAGATGGCCGAGGGGGTGAGCCTGCCCTCGCCGAGCGGACTGAAGTTCGAAAAGCCCTGGGCGTTGACCGGAGCGAAGAATCGCCAGCCAAATATAGTCGCCTCCTTGAGGTTGAATCCGGAAGACGCGCTGGAGAAGCTCAACTTGGAGTTGGCGGAGACCTACAAAGAGATCGAAAAGAACGAGACCATGTCCGAGTCCTACATGACCGACGACGCCGACTACCTGCTGGTAGCCTACGGGACCTCTTCTCGAATTTGCCGTTCCGCCCTTCGCGCCCTTCGTAAGGACGGCGTTAAAGTGGGACTCTTCCGACCGATCTCCCTGTGGCCCTTCCCCAAGGAAGAGCTGCGAAAGGCCGCCTCGAAGGCCAAAAAGGTACTCGCCGTTGAGATGAGCATGGGCCAAATGGTCGAAGATGTGCAGCTTTCCTTGAACGGTGAGAAGGATGTGGATTTCTACGGTCGTTCCGCGGGAATGCTGCCGGACATAGACGAAATTATCAGGAGGGTGAAGAGCTATGGAAAGTAAGGGAACGCAATTCAAATACATATACGAAAAACCCGAAGCTCTTCGGGATGTACAGAACCACTACTGTCCGGGCTGCGGACACGGAATCGTCCACAAGCTGATCACCGAGGCCATCGACGAGCTCAATATTCAAGAACGGACCATTCTGATCGCTCCGGTGGGCTGCTCGGTGTTGGCCTACAACTATATCGACGTCGACGGCTGTGAAGCCGCCCACGGACGGGCGCCGGCGGTGGCCACGGGGCTCAAACGGGTCCACCCGGACAACATCGTCA
>DSBN01000320.1 GCA_011046055.1 Sediminispirochaeta sp.
CCGGACTATGGAAAAAAGCGGTATATCCAGTATCTTTGTCGTTGATTCGGATCGCTACCTCAAGGGGCTGGCCCGAATCGACGATACGGTCAAATTGCACAAGAAAAAAGAAAAAGATCTCGAATCAATACTGATTCGAGATATCTATACCGCCTACGAAGATACTCCCATTTCAGACCTCTTATCGACGGCGCTGGCGACCAAGTATCCCATCGCGGTTATCGACAAGGACTACAAATTCAAAGGAATTGTGGATAGAGCGGCGATAATCAACGAAGTCAGCGAAGACGCGGATGATGTCGAATCTCCGATGCACTTCTCCGAGATGGAAGAGAGCATTCACCAAAACGATTCGGAATAAAGGGAGGAATTAAAGAATGAGTAGTGCAGAATTACATAAGATTTTTGATATAGGAGGGGTTTTTGAGAGAGTCATCGACTGGCTCACCACCAACCTCGATTTCGTGTTCGACGTGATCGCCGACGTCATCGACGCCCTACTGACCGGCTTCTACAACCTGCTGATGATTCCCCACGCCTTTATCATGATCGCGCTTTTCGGCGGTATAGCTTGGTGGATCGCCAAGAAGGGAGTGGGAATCTTCACCCTGGTCGGCTTTTTCCTGATTTACGCCATGAATCTGTGGCAGGCGACCATGCAGACCCTGGCCTTGGTGATCACTTCGGTCTTTATCGCGGTGTTGATCGCCGTACCTATTGGTATCTGGGCCTCCAAGAAAGACACTGTAGAGGCAATTGTGCGACCGATTCTGGACTTTATGCAGACCCTGCCGGCTTTTGTCTATCTGATTCCGGCGGTGCTGTTTTTTCGGCTCGGCGCGGTGCCCGGTGTCGTGGCGACGCTGATTTTCTCCATGCCCCCGGCGGTACGCCTGACCAACCTTGGTATCCGTCAGGTCCCCAAGGAGATCAAGGAGGCATCCATATCCTTCGGGGCTACGGCCAGGCAGATGCTGCTCAAGGCGGAGATTCCCGTGGCCATGCCGACTATCATGGCGGGGATCAACCAGACTATCATGTTGGCTCTGTCGATGGTGGTTATCGCCGGTATGATCGGCGCCGGAGGCTTGGGAAACCAGGTGCTCAAGGGTATCACCCAGCTGCGGATCGACCTCGGTTTTGAAAGCGGAATCGCGATCGTTATACTGGCGATCTTTCTGGACCGAGTGACTCAGGCCTTAGGTGTCGCCTCGCAGAAGGATTGATCCTTGGGAGAATAGTTTTTTGATAAAAATATGGCCGGGGGTATCCCGCCAATAAAAAAAGAATTTTTTATATAGGAGGAAATATGAGAAACCTAAAGAAGTTGCTATCCATTGCTCTGATTTTGGTGCTGGCCAGTACGATGGCTTTTGCCGGAGGAGAACAGGAAGGTGCTGAAGCGCAGAAGACCGCCAAATTGGTCTACGTGAACTGGGAAGAGGGCGTTGCCTACACCCACCTGGCCAAGGTAGTACTGGAAGACCAGATGGGCTACGAAGTTGAGATCACCGCCGCCGACGTGGCGCCCGCCTACGCCTCAGTGGCTCAGGGCGACATGGATGCCTACATGGAGAGCTGGCTGCCGGTGCTGCACAAGAATTACATCGAGAACTTCGGCGACGATCTGACCGACCTCGGTTACGTCTACGAAGGTACCCAGAGCGGTCTAGTTGTTCCCGGTTATATGGACATCACTACCATCTCTGAGATCAACGATATCGCCGACGAGCTTGGTGGCAAGATCACCGGTATCGACGCCGGAGCCGGCGTAATGCAGACTACCGAGGAAGTCATCGAAATGTACGGGCTCGACGTCGAGCTGATGGCCTCCAGCGGACCCGCCATGGCCGCGGCTCTGAAAGATGCTTATGAGAAGCAGCGCCCTATCGTAGTGACCGGTTGGAGACCCCACACCATGTTCGGTCGTTGGGACCTCCGTTTCCTCGAGCAGGACAAGGATCAGGTCTGGGGTGTGGGAAACATCCACATCTTCGGTCGGAAGAATATCCACGAGGACAAGCCCGAGTTGGCTCAGTTCTTGGAGAACTTCTACTTCACCGACGCTCAGTTGGCTGACCTGATGCTCACCGTGGCCGAAGGCAGCGACGCTGAAGCGGCGGCACGAGAATGGATGAACGACAACATGGACGTCGTGGAGAAGTGGCTCCCGTAGTACAGTCTTAAACGTATACCTATTTAAGAGGTACGATCGCTCCGCCTTCGGGCGGGGCGATTTTTTTTTAGCTCATCATGTCGATTTTCAGGTTGTAATAAGCTCCGATAAAACCCGCCGCTGACCATGCCTGGTAGCGTTTGCCCATGGGGCGGCCGGTCTTGCCGTGGACCCACTCGTTGAACTCCCAGTCACGCTCAATCCCCTGTTTGTTGACCAAGGCTAGGCGGTAGAGCTCCTGCTGGGCTAAGTCTCGAAGGCCCAGTCGGCTGATAAACATGACCCAGTAGGCGCCGATAAAGGGCCAGACCCCGCCGTTGTGGTAGTGGTCCGGCAGGTTCAGCAGGTTGACGGTGTAGTAAGGCCGCCAGTGGGGGTCTCCGGAGTTCACGGGAGGGTAGAGGTTGACCACCGGCGCCGGTTCGTTGGCCCCGACGCCCCACATGAAGTTGAAGGCCATCTTCGCGCGGTCGGTATTCAACACGTTGAACAGCGCGGCGAGGATGTTGCCGTAGACGTCACAGCGCCAGTCGTAGTTGAAGGGGGTGATCTCGGCCAACAGATAGTGGGTGTCCCCGAGAGCGAACTGCTGTTCCGAAAAAATGCGCACCTGTTCGCTGTGGATCGAAGGCCAGAACTTGCGGTTGATGGTCTCTTTGATGGATTGGGCAAGGCGTAGCCGGTAGCCGGCCAGGTTGAAATCCCCTAACAGCTCGGCGATCCTTCCGTGGGTGATGTTGGCGTAGTACCACAGGACCTCGTCGTAGAGTACGTTGTAGCTGCGTCCGAAGAGGTCCATCCAGTCGCCGGCTTCGGGTATCTCCAGCAGCGAGTCGTAGTTGCTGTCCTGGGCTTCCAGCCAGTTCATGATCTGCTTGATCTCACCGGCCCACTGCCGAAGAAGCTGGTAGTCCCGGGTCTGGCGGACATACTGGTAGAAGGCGATGACCAGCCACAGACCGCTGTCAATGGAGGCGATTTCCCCGACCCCCGAATAATCCGGGGTATTGGAGTCGATCCGAACGTTGCTAGGGACCTGACCGCGGGGGGAAGTGTGCTCCAGAAGCGTTGTCAAGGTCGCCTTCTGACACTCCCGTACGTCTTCGTCGTCCACCGAGAGGGACTGGATGATAGTGATCGCCCCGTCCCGGGCCCAAATGCTGCGGTAGTTTTCGTCGGTGGATTTGAAGGTGTTGTCCGTCAGGCTGCAGGCGGAAAAGCCGTGGGGGGTAATGTTTTTTCTCAGCGCCACCAACGCCTTGTTGTAGGCCTCGTTGATCAGGTCGATCTGCTCGGTGCTCAGTGCTTTGAAAGATTCAGACCTGATGACGTTGTGCAGTTGAGGGTCGAAGTCCTTGTGACTCAGCTCTTCGCTGCTCACATCGGCGATGGTATCCACCACTCCAAAGTGCTGCAGGCCCTCCAACACCCCGTCGGCGAAGGGCAGGGTTGCGGTATAGGTGGGCTGGGCGATGGTCTCGAGAAAGAGCTCGGGCTGGGCGTTTTCTACAATAATGCCGTTGACACCTTCGAGCTGAAACATCGAGTTGTCGTTTCCCGTGTCGCCGGCGACCAGGCACTGCCGGGCGGGAATTTCGAGCCAGTCCAGGAGCCACTTGAGGGCGTTGCCCTTGTTGGCGTACTGGGGCAGTACATCAAGATCGCGGCTCGAAGAGTAGATGAGGTTCACCTTCAAGCCCTCCCGTTCGAGGACCTGCTCTATCTCCTGGATCTTCTCCTTCGGGGCGTCGTGGATGTACCAGCTCGATTTGAAGCGATTCTGGTATTTGATCGGCTGTTCTTCGATATCGGGAAAGGAGCGCATCACCTGCTGGACCTTTTCACGGTCCCACCCGGCGTTGAGCGCGTCGGAGAAGACCTTGATGTATTCACGATTGCGGAAGTCGTAGATCACCGTACCGACGCCGCAGATCAGATAGTCCGGGTCCGGAAGTGAGCTGACTTTGAGCAGCTCCAGGGTGTGGGGCAGCAGCCGACCGGAGTTGTAGACCAGAATGGGTGCTTTTTTCCGATCCCGGAGCTTCTCCCAGGTTCGGCGGAAGGCCAGGGTGGCGTCGGGCTTGCCCACCAGGGTGCCGTCCAGATCGGAGGAGAAGACCTTGATTTCTCGGAGAGGGTTTGTAGGTGTTTCCATCGCTTAGAGCTGCTCCTTCGCCCGTACCTCGGTCAGATGCTCCGCATCGGTGAGATTCTCCACGTCGTTGAGCAGCTTCTGTGCTATACCGGTCCAGGTGAAGCGGGCGCGGGCCCTCTGAGCCCCCTTTTCACCCATTCTCTGGTTCAGGGAGCGGTACTTGAGCGCTTTGTACATGCTGATACCGAGCTCCTCCCGATCGAAGGTATCAGCGAAAAGGGCGTGGATTCCGTACTCCAGTACTCGGCACAGGCCGCCGTGGATGGTTACTACGCAGGGCGTACCGCTGGCCATCGCTTCTACCGCGGTCATGCCGAAGGGCTCGTAGCGGCTGGAGAGGACGAAGAGGTCCGCCGCGCGGTAGTAGTCGGGCAGCTCCTCGTCGGGGATGAAGCCGATGAATTTGACCTTCTTTTGCAGCTTGTTTTTCCGTACCATCTCTTGGAGATTCTGGAAGATCTCTTCTTCCGTCTCACTGCGCTCCTCGTGTCCGATTGCCAGGACCAGCTGGGCTTTGGGGATCCTCTCGGCCACCAGACTGAAGGCGTCGATCAGAAGATCCAATCCCTTGTTGTGCGCCAAACGGGATACGGCGAAGACCGTCGACCCTTCGAAACCGAGCTGCGCTTTGAGGGTTTGCTGAGAAGATCTTCCCACGGGGAAGAAACGGTTGTCATCGTAGCCCGGGGGGATCATCCTGATCCTTCGAGTCGGCACGTCGTAATCGGTGGATATCTTGTCGACCTGGATCGGGGTGGTGGCGATCAGCAGATCGCAGGAACGGTAGATCATGGTTTCGTACTTGATTCGGTTGGAGAAGTTGTACTTCTCCTCGAAGGACTCTTGGTTGTCGGGATAGTCGGTCAGCATCTGTTCTTTTTTCCACGTACCGATCGAATGGGGGGTGTGGACGTGGGGGATGTCCAACTTCTCGCTGAGCATGTGGCCGGCCAAGCCGGCGTCCCAGTAGTGGCTGTTGACGAAGCTGTAGCTGAGCTTGTGCTTCTTGATATAGCCGAGGGCGTTTTTGACCCACACGGGGATCTTCTCATAGAGGTACTCTTTAGGAATGAAGTCCCGTCCGCCACAGGGCATGCGGATTATACGGACGTTTTCGTTGACCTCTTCGATTTCCGGTTGATCCTCGAATTTTCTGTCCAGATGTCTACCGCGTATCCGAACTGGCCCATCTTTTTTGACAGCTCGATGACATATACTACCTGTCCCCCCGTATCCGGGGCGCCTAGGGGTGGGTCGGCGGCCACATAACCGTGAGTGGATATCATCATAATTCTCGGAATTTCTTTGCTGGCTGTCCTGTCGCTCATAGCGTTCTCCTTGTATAACTATATGAAATTTGAATCCGAAGTTTTTGAAAAGAAAATCTTGTGAGGTAAATAGATAGCATCTTTATTAATTATAATAAGAGCTGAGCGAGAGTGCAAGTTTATATTGTGGTGCCGGCGGACCGTGAGCGGACCTTGTGCTTTTTTCTGCTATGAATCGGCGTAAAAAAATAATACGGGAAAAGCAATTCTCAATTTGAAAGTCGCTAGACTTCCAAATTGAGAATTGCTGATACGGGAGCGACGGGGATTGAACCCGCGATCTCCGGCTTGACAGGCCGGCGCGATAACCAGCTTCGCTACGCCCCCAAACTATCTTTTTCTGATGCCGTGTCGTGGCAATCAAAAGGACAATGCACAATAATTCCTTTTTTGTCAAGTAATACGGGCCAAAAAGAGCAGCTCCCACGAGCTGCGCTCAAAGAGATGAATGGTCGGCGCCTTAGGACCGCCCGGCCTTTCGGTCCGCCCTCACCGCACGGGTTTGATAAATCGACAAGCCGCGGAGCGACCAGAGCATAAGGGGAAAGACGAAAAAGGCAAAAGCGCCGCCGAGAAATAGCAAGAAGTCGTAGAGTCCGTGGATGAACACCGCCAAGGCCAATCCGCTCTTCCAGGCTCCAGGGCGTTCGAACTTTGACAGACCCAGAAAGTAGCCCATGATCCCCGAAGCCAAGGCGTGCAGCGGTACGGCGGTCAGTCCCCGAATGATCAAGGTGGCCGGTTCGCCGGTACTGTAGAAGAGGTTTTCGAAAAAAGCGAAGCCCAGGCTGGCCGAAACCGTGTATACGATACCGTCCATGATCTCGTCGAAGGCGGGTTTGTCGATGATGAACCGCCGTACTACAAAGAGCTTGGTCCCCTCTTCCACCAGACCCGCCACGATAAAGGCCCGGAAAAAGAGCCTTAGCACCGGCGGGTAATTCGCCGCGAGGGGGTCGATGAGAATTTCTAACAGCGCCGCCGGAATCACCGCGACAAAGCCGAGGGCGAAGGCGAAAAAGATAAGTCCTTTTGGTTCCCTTCTGGCTCGGTCCCAGCGGAGAAAGTACCACAGCAAGATCAGTGAAGGTACGAGCGCCAACAGGATGTTCAGAAAAAGCAGATCCATGGGCTACTCTTGTCCTCTCGGCGGATTTTGCCGCATGTATTCGTGTTCCTCTCGAACCTCGACGATCAGGTCGCGCAGCTTCCAGTCCAAGTTGGACGGGGTACTGGTGGTGAAGGCGACTCCCTGCGGGTCAACGACGGCGGCCTTGGCCGCCCGCATAATGGCGATGGTCTCCTCTCGGGAGAAACCGTGTATCAATACAAGCCTCTCGTCGTTTTGCAAATCGTCGTGCTGTTCTTCGGACATACTCGCTCCTTGATAAAAGTTTGTACTATCTCAATTCTATTTGACCGGTGTGATAGCTATCAGTATTTTATAAAGCAAAGAGTATTGTAGTGAAAAACCGAAGAAAAGAAAATAAGATGCCTGAACAAATCTACCAATCAGGCGGTTTCTACACAAAAGCATACAGTATTACGAGGTGAAGATAGATGCGCTACGACAAGATGACACTCAAGGCACAGGAAGCTCTGCAGGAGTCCGACAGCTTGGTGACCAAGTACAACCATGGCAACGTCGACGTCGAGCACTATATGATGGTGCTGCTGAATCAGGATGACGGAGTGATTCCTCCTCTCCTGGACAGGATCGGGGTGAATCGGGAAGCTCTCAGCGCCGACGTAGAGAAGGTCCTGAAAGAGAAGCCCCGTGTTTACGGCAGCACCGCTCAGGTGAGCATCTCTCCGGAGTTGGCCAACGTCCTGAGGCAGGCGGAACTCGAAGCCGATTCGCTGAAAGACGACTACATCAGCTCCGAACATATTCTGCTGGCCATCTTGGGCCAGGAGAGCCGTCTGTCGGAGCTGCTCAAGCGCCACGGGGTCAATCGCGGCGCGGTGATGTCGGCGATGAAGGAGATCCGCGGCAACCAGCGGGTCACCGACCAGAATCCCGAAGGGAGGTACCAGGCTCTGGATAAGTACTGTCAGGATCTGACCGGTCTGGCGCGAAAGGAAAAGATGGACCCGGTGATCGGCCGGGACGAGGAGATCCGCCGGGTGATGCAGGTGCTCAGCCGCCGGACCAAGAACAACCCCGTGCTGATCGGCGAACCGGGAGTCGGAAAAACCGCCATCGCCGAAGGTCTAGCCCTACGGATCGTCTCGGGTGACGTTCCCGACAGTCTGAAGGACAAAAGACTCTTGGCCCTCGACCTGGGTGCCCTCCTGGCGGGGGCGAAGTTCCGCGGCGAGTTCGAGGAGCGGCTCAAGGCGGTGATCCACGAAATATCGCAGTCCGACGGGAGAATCATTCTGTTTATCGACGAGTTGCACACCCTGGTCGGTGCCGGAGCCGCCGAGGGGGCAATGGACGCCTCGAACTTGCTCAAGCCGGCGCTGGCTCGGGGCGAGCTGCGTGCCATCGGCGCTACCACCCTAGACGAGTTTCGCAAGCACATCGAAAAAGACCCGGCACTGGAGCGGCGCTTTCAGCCGGTATACACCAGCGAGCCTTCGGTGGAGAACACCATCGCCATTTTGCGGGGGATCAAGGAGCGCTACGAAGTACACCACGGCGTGCGGATCAAGGACGAAGCGCTGCTGGCGGCGGCGAGCCTCTCGGATCGCTACATCACCAGCCGCTTTCTGCCGGATAAGGCTATCGACCTGGTGGACGAGGCGGCCAGTCGCTTGAAGATGGAGATCGAAAGTCAGCCAATCGAACTGGACAAGATCGACCGGCGGATCCTGCAGCTGAACATAGAGCGTCAGGCCCTCAATCGAGAGGAGGACGAGGCTTCCCGAGACAGGCTCAAAAAACTGGAGAAGATCCTCGGTGATCTGAAGTCCAAGCGGGACGCCATGTACCTGCAGTGGCAGAACGAGAAGAAGATCATCGACGAGATACGTAAATTGAAGGCCGATCTGGATCAGTACAGCCGCGACGAAGCCCGGTACGAGCGGGAGGGAAACTTGAACAAGGCGGCGGAAATCAAGCACGGCCTGATCCCCGAGACACGGCGCAAAATTGAAGAGAAGGGAGGTGAGTTGGAAAAACTTCAGGAAAAATCCTCTCTGCTGCGCGAGGAGGTCTCCGAGGAGGATATCGCCCAGGTGGTCAGCTCCTGGACCGGGATACCGGTCACAAAAATGTTGACCGGAGAGATGACCAAGTACCTGAAGCTCGAAGAGACCCTCTCACAGAGGGTGGTAGGACAGGACGAAGCGATACGGGCGGTCTCCGACGCCATTCGGCGCAACAAGACGGGCCTCAGCGACGAGAACAAGCCCTTGGGAACCTTTATCTTCATCGGTCCCACCGGTGTGGGGAAGACCGAGCTGGCCAAGACCCTGGCGGACTTTCTCTTCGACGACGAGCGCTCCCTGAAGCGGATAGATATGTCCGAGTATATGGAGAAGCATTCGGTTTCCCGGCTCATCGGTGCGCCCCCGGGCTACGTCGGCTACGACGAGGGGGGGCAGCTCACCGAGGCGGTGCGACGACGGCCATATTCCGTTGTGCTCTTCGACGAGATAGAAAAGGCCCACCCCGACGTGTTCAACGTCCTGCTGCAGCTGCTCGACGACGGACGACTGACCGACGGGCAGGGTCGAGTGGTGGATTTCAGAAATACCATCGTGATTATGACCAGCAACCTGGGCAGCGATCTGATCCTGCAGGCCGAAAAATTGGAGGATGTGAAAGAGCAGGTGGAGCGTCTGATGAAGCAGACCTTCAAGCCGGAGTTTCTCAACCGGATCGACGAAATCATCACCTTCCGTCGTTTGGGCGAAAATCAGATCCACGACATCGTACTAATACAGATAGCACGGCTCAAGGCGCGTCTTTCCTCTCGTAAAATCGAGCTGAGCTTCGATGAGTCCGCGGTGAAATACATCGCCAAGGTCGGTTTCGATCCGGCCTTCGGGGCCCGACCGATCAAGAGGACGGTGCAGAATCTGGTACAGAACCGATTGGCCAACATGATCCTGGAAGCGGAGATTAAGGAGGGCGACTTGGTGGCGGTCTCCGCCGATGAAGCCGGATTGGTCTTCAAAAAAGCCGACTCTTCCGTGAAGAAGGAGTCGGCCTAGCCCGTCCGGCGGGTCGTGGTCGGGCGGCCCGTGAAATCAGGCCGCCGGCTGCGGTACCCTCCGCTTTCTTCCGTTCTGCAGCATGAAAACCCCGCCATAGACGAAAAGGGCGAAGATCGATACCACATAACGGTAGCTCTCGTCTATCCCCAGAAAATTGGTGGTGTAGTAGGGGCGCAGCAGGATGAAGGTGGTGAGCAGCAACAGGATGCTCTCGTACCACCTGTTTCTGGTGACGAAGAAGTTTTGGGTCGTCGCCGCGAAGGCGAACATCGCGATCAGGGTGGTGAAAAAGATCCAGGCGATCCTCCAGCCGGCATGGACGTCGACCAGCAGCAGGTCGGTGTTGAAGATAAACATAAAGGGCAGCAGAGCGGTCCGGATGTCGTAGGTGAACCCCTGGATTCCGGTCTTTATGGGGTTGGATTTGGCGATAGCCGAGGCGGCGAAGGCCGCCAGACCCACCGGTGGTGTATCGTCGGCCAGAATACCGAAGAAAAAGACGAAGAGGTGGGCGGCGATCAGGGGAAAAACAACCCCCGCTTTGGCTCCCAGGGTGACGATCACCGGGGCGGTGAGGCTGGCCATCACGATGTAGTTGGCGGTAGTGGGCAGTCCCATTCCGAGCAGCAGGCAGGCGAAGGCGGTGATGAAGAGGATCAGGATGAAATTCCCCCCGGACAAGACTTCGATCACCTCGGTGATGATGCCCCCCAGACCGAGGGTGACCACCCCGACGATGATCCCCGCCGCCGCCACGGCCACGCCGATGCCCATCATTCCCCGCCCGCCGGCTACCAGGGAGCGCCAGAGAAGAAGGATACTGTCTATAGCCGCCTGCTTCATTGATCTGCCGTGGCTGTAGGCTTCGATGAAGTTTTTCACTACTACCAGCGCCGCCAGTGCGGTGATGGCCCTGAAGACCGCCAGCTGCGGGGATCGGCGCATGATCACCAGCTCGTAGATCAGAAAGAGTATCGGAATAATGTAGTACACTCCGCCGATGAAGGTGGACCAAAAGGGAGGGATTTGATCTTTGGTCAGGCCCTTGAGGCCCAGCTTGCCCGCCTCCAGGTGGGTGATGTACATCAGCGCGATGTAGGAGACCACCGCGGGGATAAATGCCGCCTTGACCACCGCCAGATACTCCACGTTGGCGTACTCGGCGATGATAAAGGCCGCCGCCCCCATCACCGGGGGCATCAGCTGACCGTTGGTGCTGCAGGCCACCTCCACCGCACCGGCCTTGTGGGCGGGGTAGCCGACCTTTTTCATCATCGGAATGGTGAAAGTACCGGTGGTGACCACGTTGGCGATACTGGAGCCGGAGACCATACCGGTGAGCCCGCTGGCCAGTACCGCCGCCTTGGCCGGTCCTCCCTTGAAACGCCCCATCAGGCTGAAGGCCAGCTGGACGAAGTAGCGCCCCGCGCCGGCTTGATCTAGCATCGATCCGAACAGTACAAAGAGAAAGACGATTGTTGCCGACACGTCCAGGGGAATCCCGTAGATTCCCTGGGTGCTAATGGTGATCTGGTTGATGAACCTGCCCAGGGAGACCCCCTTGAAGGCGATCACTCCGGGCATATAGGGGCCGAGAAAGCTGTAGGCGATGAACACTCCGGCCACAATGGGGAGTACCGGCCCCAGGGCTCGTCTTGCGGCCTCCAAGACAAATACGACCAGGACCAAACCAACGACGATGTCCCGGGGGATCAGCGAGCCGGGGCGGGTGCTCAAGCCTTGGTAGTCGATCACCACGTAGAGCGCCGCCACCGCGGCGACCAGAGCCAGGACAATGTCCAGCGTGGTGATTCGGTCCTGGGCGGAGAGATAGGCCCCGAGCCGCCCCTTTTTCGGTTTTTTGAACAGGGGGCGGCTGAGGTATACCAGGCTGATGGCGAAAGCGAGGTGGACCGCACGGATGACCACCGAATCGAGAATAAAAACGGTGGCCAGAGAGAGCTGGAAAATCGACCACGCCGCGGCGATGACCGGGATGAGAAATGCCAGCTTGCCCTCTATATGGCGTATTCCGAACTCAGCTTCTTCGGCAATCTTCAGCGCTTCTCGGCTTCCTTCGTTGATCTCCAACTCCTCTGACACGGTCTTCTCCTTTTTTAGTCCATCAAACCGACTTCTCGAAAATACTTCAGGGCGCCGTCGTGATAGGGCGCGCTGTTGCCCTCGAGCATGTTCTCCCGGGAGAGAACCTCGAAGGAGGGGTGCAGCTGCTTGAAGTCCTCCAGGTTCTCAAAGACCTCTTTGGTCACGATGTAGACGATTTCCTCCGGAACCTCGGCGGAGGTGACCAGGGTCGCTTTGACTCCGTAGGTGGGGGTATCCGAGTCGTTGGCCGCCTTGGGGTAGAGTTTCTGGGGAATGTAGGATTTGGCGTAGAAGGGGAACTCTTCGATCAGCTCGTCCACGTTCACTATGGGGATGAACTTGACCGGACGTGTTCCCGCGGTGGCCTCCATGACCGAACCGTTGGGATGGCCTACGGTGTAGAAGTAGGCGTCGATCCGTCCGTCCTGGAGGAGCTTCGCCGACTCGGCGGCCTTGATCTGCTCGGCCTGGATGTCGGTCTCCCAGTCGAGTCCGGCGGTAGCCAGGGCGTCGATGGCGTTGCCTCGGTTACCCGATCCGGGATCGCCGATGTTTACCTTTTTGCCCCTTAGGTCTTCGATGCTGTCGATACCCGCGTCAGCCGCCGCCACCAGGGTGATCGACTCGGGGTGCAGGGCGCAGACCGCCCGAAGGTTCTCCTGGGGGTTTCCCTCCCATTCGGCCTCTCCGGTGTAGGCCTGGAACTGGCGGTCCGACTGGGCGATACCGAACTCCAGATCGCCGGACATCACCGCGTTTATATTGAATACCGAACCACCGGTCGACTCGACCGTCGCCTTCAGGTTGTACTCGCTCTGCTTGGCGTTAACGGTTTTGGAAATGGCCCCGCCGGCGGGGTAGTAGACCCCGGTCAGGCCTCCGGTACCGATGGTGACGAAACGCATTCTTTCCGATTGACCTTCCGACGAGGAGTCCCCTCCGCAGGAGATCAGCAGTGATCCGACCATCACCAGCAAAGTGACGATCACAAGCATCTTTTTCATGACGTGCTCCTTTTTTTGAAAATATCGAATTATCCATCTATTATATGCGCTC
>DSBN01000008.1 GCA_011046055.1 Sediminispirochaeta sp.
AGTCCCGACCTTGTCCAGCAGAAACCGCTGTGATGCGCCGCTTTGGGGAGAGAGGATCTCTTGTTCTCGATTTCGAAGGAGTTTCAATGACGTCACAAAAAATCATGAACCGCTGGTTCACCGTTGTCGGTACCATGCTGATCATTCCCTGTATCGGCGCCGTCTACGCCTGGAGTATATACCGGGACCCCCTGGCGGTAATTCTGGCGGAGCATCAGAACGTTTCCCCCGAATCCCTGGCCACCCCCCTCAATTTTTCTTTTCGCTGATCATTTTCTTTTTCGCGGTGGGAGCGATTCCCGGCGGGATTATCCAGGACCGGATCGGACCGAAAAAAGTCACCATCATCGGCGGGGCGCTGCTCGGCCTGGGGCTTTTCCTCTCGAGCTTCGCCACAAATGTCGTGCACCTGTATATTTTTTACGGAGTCTTCAGCGGACTGGGCATCGGATTCGCCTACATCACTCCCCTGGCGACCTGCAACAAGTGGTTTCCCGACAAGCGCGGGGCGATCAGCGGAGTCGCGGTAGCCGGAATGGGCCTCGGAACGATCGTCTTCAGCCCGATCGGCCAGCTGCTGATCGAAAACATCGGTCCCCTGACGGCGATGCGGGTCTTGGGAATAGTGTTTTTCATTCTCGTGACCATTGGAGCCCAGTGGATGGTCCTCCCTCCGGAGGGCTACAGCCCCGCGGGATGGAAGCCTTCGGAGAAACAGAAACGAGAAGTCCATTTTAGCAAAAAGGAGATGCTCAAGACACCGGCTTTTTACAAAATCTGGATCTCCTTCCTGGTCGGTACCGCGTCGGGCTTGATGATGATCGGGATCGCATCGCCGGTGGGTCAGAAAATAGCCGGTCTGAGCGTGGCCGAGGCCGCCGCTATAGTCGGCATGCTCGGCCTGTTCAACGGAGGGGGCCGGGTGCTTTGGGGGGCCGCGTCGGATAAAATCGGTCGTACCCGTACAATCGCGCTCTTCTCCTTGTTAACCGCCGGCGCCATGCTCACCTTCAACTTCATCGCTACCAGCGTCCCCTTCGCCGTATCCCTGTTCATTGTGACCGCCTGTTTCGGCGGATTCATGGCGGTCTTCCCCTCGCTGACGGCGGATTTCTATGGGACAAAATATTACGGCGGGAACTACGGCATCGTGTACCTGGCCTACGGTTTCGGCGCCCCCCTCGGCGGCTGGATCGGCTCCGCCTTTCCCTTGAGTATCGCCTTCAATATTGCGGCGGTATGCGCCTTTATATCCTTTATTCTGATGCTCACCATCAAGGCGCCGGAGAAAAAGATGAGTCCGGAGGCCGTCGCGGAACAGGAAGCCGCCGTCTCCGGGATAAGCGGGTAAACCTCCGATATCCAGCGGAGACTGCAAACAGACGGAAGCAGCTCCGTGAGGTCAATTGCTTTTTACACGATTTTCGTGTACACTATTAGTGTGCAAATGAGCATGGAATGAAACAGGAGGCGCGGGGATATGAAAAACATCACCTTCAACCTCGATGAGAACCTTATTCGGAGGGCTCGGGAAAAGGCACGAAGAGAGCACAGAAGCCTCAACAAGCTGGTCAAACAGTGGCTCTCGGAGTGGACCTACGAAACGAAACGCACGGAAAATTACAACAAGCTCATGGAGCGGTTGCAAGGCTCCTGTGAACCAGGAGGAAAGTTCAGCAGGGACGAGATGAATGAACGATAGCTTCTTTCTGGATACCAATATTTTTGTGTACAGCTTTGACAACAAAGAGCCGGGGAAACGGAAGCGTGCGCAAGAGTTGATCCGTGCCGCGTTAGAAGGACGGGGAACGACAAGCTGGCAGGTTCTTCAAGAGTTTTCCAACGTGGCGCTCCATAAGTTTGAGAAGCCCATGGGAAGAGACGATTTGAAAGAGTATCTTCAGACCGTACTCTTCCCCCTCTGTACCGTATGGCCCGAAGAGACTTTGTACCAAGGGGCCTTGAGCGTCGGATTGGAGACGGGATACCGATGGTACGACAGCCTCATACTGGCCTCGGCCCTGAAGTCAAACGCGGCTGTCCTTTATTCCGAGGACTTGCAGCACGATCGAGTCTATCGAAGCATCCGGATACGAAATCCCTTCTTTGAATAAAATCAGCGTATCGGTCCCCTATACAGGGCGACCAGTTCCATCCGGCTGTGACAGCCGGTCTTCTTGTAGATGTTCTGGATGTGGAGCTTGGCGGTGCCAGAGCTGATGTACAGTTTTTCGCCGATTTCTGGACTTGTCTTCCCGCGCAGCAGCAGGTAAAGCACATCCTGCTCGCGCACGGAGAGGCCGTAGGTGCGGGCGAACGCGCTTTTGGGGTCCCGCCGGTACTCGACAATGGTCTGGTCCCCCGCCTCGCCCGGCTCCTGGTAGCATATGCTGAACTCATAGCCGCCGATCTGCAGGATGTCTCCGTGGTGAAGCAGCCGCCGCCCCTCTATCCGAGCGCCGTTCAAAAAGGTCCCGTTCCGCGAGTCCGAATCTTCGATGTACAGATCATTCCCGTCACGATACACACAGGCGTGCCGCCGCGATACTCCGGCGGTGGAGAGAATGAGATCCCGGTCCGTCCCGCGACCGATACTGAAGCGCCGCTTGTAGATGGGAACTATCCAGGGTGACTTGTCAGGCAGCTGCCCCTGCAGGTACCACTCTCTTGCACTCATACGGATAAATTATACCAAATGGCATATACGATTTTCCAGCCTCAGGGGCTATGCTTTTCACATGAGTTTCTCACGCCGCATCGCGGCGATTAAAACACAAGGAGCAAACTATGGAACAAGATCTGTCAGTACCTGAAAACATTCAAAAGCACCTGCAATTCGTGGCCGCATCTTTCGGCCTGGGGCAGGATGTGGAGTCAATCCGCCGGCTCGCCGAGAGCTGGGAGGAGAAGCTCGAAGCCTTTGAGAATCGTATGATCGAGCTGGGCATGGATGAGATAGACTCCTTCGAAGCCAACGACGAACGGGCGGCTCTGGCTTTGACCTATTCGGGTTCACTCCTGTCCATCGGCCCTCTGGTCGATGGGAGCAGAAGGATCGATTACACCAGTATCGGTCTGCGCAAGGACGTTCCGGAGAGCATTGCAGAGGAAGCCTGTACGCTGAAGTACGATATGGAGGTAGAAAATCAGATCGAATTCGAGGGTGGTTCAATCAAAAAGACCTCACCGATCTACAAAATCGTCGCCGCTCCCGAATCATTGAACGCCGACGAACAGGAAGAGCTGATCGACGAGGCGAAAACCAGCATCATCGACACCTTCGTCGATCTGAATCAGGAGCTGTAGTCCCTCACTCGGCATGAGGCAGCAAGAGTTCTGTAAAACGAATAAGATCGGCAGTGTCCTCGGTAATTATAGTGCGCACTATTTCCATGTTTACTGTTTGATATTCGTGAATGACGGTGTTCCGAAAACCTATCATTTTTTTCAAATGGGATGCGAGCTCCGGAGGGACAATACCCTCTCGGGCGAGGAGCTCGAAACTTTCGGCCGAATCCGTGGGAACGCCCAGTTTTTTTCCTTTGACCAGATGGTTGGCCAGATCAATCGCCTGTTCACAAGCTCGCATGAGATTGAGAATAGCCGCATCCTGTCGGGTGTAATCGGTAAGGAAGTCCGCACCTGCTTCAGCATACTCGTCTCTGGCTCTTTTGACACAGCGCTGGATACTGACTATTTTATTGAGAATTAAATCGTTCATAGGACATACGACCTTTTCGTACGAAAAACTTCTTGAAGGATTTCTCTGCGCTCATCGTTGAGTTTCTGATAGTAGGAGATGCTCAGCATCTCGAACTCATCCGTCGCATCGGCATCTCCGGTATAGAACCTCACTCCGGTAGTTATGATCTCCTTCTTGAACACCACTGAGACCCTCCTCAGGTTGATAAGATCTACCGGTCTTCGCCTAATCTCTTCGAGCTCCGGCCGCAGTTGTCGGTACAGTTCCAAGTCCGCCTGGGAAGCACGCGCGGGAGGCAGCAAGACAGCAACATCAAGGTCGCTTCCCTCCCTCGTCTGCCCGGTGGCAGCGGAACCAAAAAGGTACAGCGCCTGGCTCTCTGGAAAACGGCGGAGAATAGTATCGGTAAAGGCGCTCAGTAGTTGCGAGTCCATAGACAATTATCGACCCCCTGAGGAGAAGTGTCAATCGTGTCACCAAAGGTGTCAACAACGGTTTAAAAGTTCCGCTTTTCAACGCTTTAGCGGTTCAGTCATCACACTCATGCGGATCCGGGGTATACGCCATTAAGAAGTTCGGCATCACCGATCGGGAAACGGTCCAGCAAATCAGGAAAAATCATTACTTGCAGTATCTGATATGCTTGGAAGGTTACCGAGACAAAGAGCCTTTTGCCCCTCCGATTTGAAGCTTTTGAATAATGCTCGGGAGAAACTCAAAGAGATTATCGATGTTCTGCATGAACCACATAAGGGAGAACGGAAGAAGATACGCACCTACCGGCGAAAGGCTCGAAAAGAGTATTTGAAAGCGGCCAAAAAGCGCCGTCCTTCTAAACAGAAGATCAGTAGGGATCTTCTTTTGTCTGTTTTTTCGCTGCTCCGGAATCTTGGATTTTTACCTCGTAGTGGAAAAAAATTCGCATAGGATGGTTCAGTTGGGGTTATTCAGCAAGCCCTACTTATTTTAAGACTATTTTGACCATAAACCTATTTTATTTGATAACTCCACTTTTAACACACAGCTCCGCATTGCGGCGAGCTCTCCCCTGTATTATACTTTTAGATGTCCCCGGCATGAATCGATGAAACGATTGGACCAAGGAGGAAGTGCGCTGCCATGGTCAAAAGCGAGAGCAGAGACGATGGAGCCGATCGGCGGAAAAAAGCCATGAAGCCCAAGCCGAAGTGGCCTGAGTGGTACGCCGAGTTGCGGAAGTATCGAAGCCGCAGTACCGGGAAAGCCGTGTGGCAGCTAATAAATACGCTCGTCCCCTACGCGGCGCTTTGGGCAGTGATGATCTGGATGATGCAAAAGGGCTACTCCTATTGGATCACCTTGGGGCTGTCCTTGATTGCAGCCTTGCTGCTGGTACGGGTCTTTATACTTTTTCACGACTGCGTACACGGATCGCTGTTTTCACAAAAGAGAGCCAATACCGTGTTCGGTTATCTGCTGGGTCTTTTGGTCTTCACCCCCTTTGAAGATTGGCGCTACAGTCATCTTCAACATCACGCCACGTACGCGGATCTCGACTCCCGCGGTTTCGGAGATATATGGACCATGACCAAAGAGGAGTATGAAGCGGCTCCAAAGGGCACGCGGATCTCCTACCGTCTGTTCCGTCATCCTCTCGTCCTCCTCGGTTTGGGTCCGGTATTCACTTTTCTGCTCCGGTTTCGGCTTCCGTCGAAAATGGCGAGACGAAAGGCACAGGTGAACATAATAGTGACAAACCTGCTGATCGCCGCGATTGTCGTGAGCGCTTCGCTGCTGATGGGATTTTGAACCTACGTGGGGATTCAGCTTCCCGTAATCTGGCTGGCAGGTCTCATGGGGATATGGCTGTTTTATGTGCAGCACCAGTTCTACGGCGTCTACTGATCACGCGGCGAGGAGTGGAACCCGCTGCGGGCGGCGATGGAGGGCAGCTCTTTTTACAAGCTGCCGGGAGTGCTGCGTTGGTTCTCTTCGAATATCGGCTACCACCACGTCCATCATTTGAGTCCCCGAATTCCGAATTATCTTCTCAAAAAGTGCTACGACGCCGTACCGGCGCTGCAGAATAAACAGCCCCTTACCTTCTGGAAGAGTCTCGCTTGTATCCGCTTAAAACTCTGGGACGAGAGGCGAAAGGAGTTGGTGGGTTTTTCATAAAGTATATTTTTAAAATTGCCCTGCCGGCGAGTATTGAGTATACTAGTCGGTATGAACACGGCAGACACAAAATCGGGCAAGGAGCCGATTCGGCTTTTTCGCTCGGACCTTCTCGAGTTTTTTACCCATATCCACCCGGCGGTGGTGGCGGCGGTCTATCTGCCCCTGATCCTCGTGCTTCTAGTCTTCGGTACGCTGCAGCGGGCTCCGGGCGGAATATGGGCGGCGGCGCTGCTCTGGGCGGCGGGGCTTCTCATCTGGACGCCCGCGGAGTATCTGCTCCACAGGTTTCTTTTTCATTTCACACCCCGCACTCCCCGGCAGGAGAGGGTCTCCTTTCTCTTTCACGGGGTGCACCACGCCCAGCCCATGGTGAAGACCCGGTTAGTGATGCCGCCGGCGGTGAGTCTACCTCTGGCGGGGCTCTTTTTCCTCCTTTTCCGGCTTCTGTTTCTGCTGATTCCCGGCGGATACGCCGAGGCGATGATCCTCAGCTCCGGATTTCTGGCGGGCTACCTCTCGTACGACATGCTGCACTACGCCATGCACCACTTCAATATCAAAAGCGGCTATGTGCAAAAGGTCCGTCGCAACCACATGCGCCACCACGCCTTGACCCCCGACAAGAGGTTCGGGGTGACCACAGTCTTTTGGGACCGCGTCTTCGGAACCTACGTGGAGGAATGAGCCGCCCCTCTTTTTACCGGAGATATTTCGGTGGTCTGACTTTTGTAAAAGCAAACACTAGTAAAAAAGCTGCTTTGTGCATGAAATACTATGATAATTTCATGATTTATGTTATACTATCATAGAGGAGGCTCACATGGCAAACCTGCAGGTAAAAGATATCGATGAAAGTTTGTACGAAACGCTGCGGAGCTTGGCGGCACATGAGAGAAGGTCGATTAGCCAGGAGGTGGTGTATATTCTCCAGAAATATCTGTCAAAACCCGATGATTTCGAAGCCAACCAGACGGATGAGTTCCTGAAGTTGGCCGGCAGCTGGCGCGATGAGAGAGAGGCTGAAGAAATACTGTTGGAAATCAGGGAAGGTCGAAAAAACTCCAGTAGATTCGGAAAAGACAATGAACTACTTGATTGATACCGACATTCTGATATACAGCTTGAAAGGCAGGGAAGAAGTAATCGAGCAATTCAAGGCGCATAGAAACTTTCCCAAATCAATGTCAGTGATAACGTACGGAGAACTGATGTACGGCGCGCGCAAATCCAAGTACGTAGAAAAAAATATGGCAAATGTGAGGAGATTGGCGGAAGTTTTTCCCATCATCCATATAACTCCGGCAATAATGGAGACCTTTGGCGATTTAAAAACAAATCTGGAAAAAACGGGAACAACTATCGACGACATGGACCTTTTAATCGGGTCTACCGCGATAGCTCACAACTTTGTGGTGGTCACAAACAACACAAAACACTTTGAAAAGATCGCCGGTTTAGAACTGGAAAACTGGTCCCTATAATCACAAGGAATTGCAGCCCTTGGAGGGAAGAGTCCAAGAGAGAAGTATTTATTTCGACCGCAGGACGAACTCGCCCTGCCAAGAATCGGGAGGCGGGTTTTCCAGGTATTCCCGACAGCGGCGGATGTAGAGCTTTGCCAGCGCGTCGTTGGCCTTGGTGTCGAGGATTTCCTGAAAGCCATTGACGGCGCCTTCGAAATCTCTGGCGATGTAGAGCTCCATGGCCTTTTCGTGCTGCTGCCAGATGAGCTTCTGCTGGGCGTCTAAGGATTTTTTTACATTGTAAATTTTCACCGGGGCGCTTTTTCCCTTGACCACGACCCGGTTCAGAAGGCGGCAGGGGTAGATGGCGCTGATCTTCCGCTGTACCGATTCGGAGATGATGATCGGTTCATGGTAGACCTTGGTCAGCCCCTCCAGGCGCGAGGCGAGGTTGACCATAGGGCCATCTCGTAGGCGTATTTTTTGATTTGTCCGTAGGCGCTGTCCAGCTCTCCGGTCATCTGGTTGAAGTAGTGACCCAACTGCCCGACCTCGTCCTGGTACCAGAGAGTGACGTTTTTCGAGAGGTCCCCGGTAGAAATAATATCTTGTATCACGCTGACCATATCCTTGATAGGTTTGGTCAATATATTCGAAAAAACGATCAGCAGCCCCAACGCTATGATCAACGAGGCGATGAGAATGACGGCGGTCCTCTGATAAATCTTACCTACAGAGGAGTAGAAGATGTCCTCCCTTTCGGCGGTGAGCAGATACCAATCGAAAGGCTCAAAGAGCCGTCCCTGCCCGACGTAGCGCCGCCCTCCGAGGCTCAGCCGCTGCCACCCCTCTCCTCCGGAACGGGATGAGCGAAACTTCTCCATACAACTCCCCGACGGCAGCTTCCGCGTACTGCGCAACCGCCCGGAGGCCACCGACCGGCTGCAGAGCTGGACCGTCGCCGCCATCATCGGGCGGGAGATAGAGCCGCTGGGCTTCGTCTATGTGGAGCGACTTTTCCAGGAGATCCGTTGAGAATTGCTCGTTTGACTCACTTTTTGTTGACAGATAGGAGGAGCCGTGTTACCCTTTAGTTAGTTTGTGCAAAGAACAAACTTAATAAACGCCCTGTGACTGTAAATAGAAAAGGATAGCCGGACAAACTACAGGGGCGTCATTACCATTCCCCAAAAGGAGGGCAGGATGAAACGTGTGACCATTATCTTCGCGTTGCTCGTAGTCCCCTTCGTTCTTTTTGCCGGAGGTCAAGGAGAAGGAAGCGGAGAGCAATCGCGGGAGACGCCGGAGGAGGAGATCACTCTGGATGTCTGGAGTTGGCGAGGAGAGGACGTCGAGGAGTACAAACGGATTTTTGACGTTTTTGAAGAGGCCAATCCGGGAATCACCGTCGATTTTCGAACTATCAAAAACACCGAGTACAACACGGTACTGGCGACGGCCTTGGAGGGAGATCAAGGGCCGGATGTAATGCAGTTACGGGCCTACGGCGGTCTGCAGCGCTACATCGACTTTTTGATGCCCCTGGATGACGTGGTTCCGGAATTGGAAAACTTTCCCAATTCCTCAATCGCCAGCGCTTCTGGCAGGAAGGACGGAAAAATCTACGGAGTCCCCTTTGCCAACCAAGCCTTGGGAATCTATTACAACAAAAGGATCTTCGAGGAAAACGGAGTTGCCCCACCTAGCACCTGGAGCGAATTCATCGACCTGCTGGACACTCTTAAATCCAACGGTGTCACCCCCCTGGCCAATGGCGGACAGGCAGCTTGGATGTTGGAGATCATGTTCGGAACGATCGCGCCGAACTTTTACGGCGGGAACGACTTCTACGAAGCCGTGGTCGCTGGAGAGACCACCTTCACCGATGAGCGTTTCATAAACGCCCTGGAACGGATGTATAACCTCCGCGACTACATGCCCAACGGCTTCATGGGTATGGATTTCGCTACCATGCAGGCCAACTTTTTCACCGAACAGGCGGCTATGTACATCGGTGGATCCTTTGAAGCAGCCTTTTTTCAGCAGCAGAACCCCGATCTGGATATTGGAGTATTTCCGGCTCCTCGGCCAGAGGGTACCAACACCAACTACATCGGAGTCTGGGCTGACGGTTCGTACGGTGTCAACCGCAGCACCCCCCACGAGGAAGCGGCCCTCAAGCTTATTCAGTTCATGGCCTCCAAAGAGTTCGGTGATATGTTCACCAATATGCTGGCCCAAATATCACCGATCCCCGGAGTCGAAGCCGATCCGTCCAAAGTACCCGTGCTCTCGAAGTTCATCTCCTTTTTAGATGAGTACGAAACAACCCCCTACATCATGCTGGTCGGATTTCGTTGGGATCAACCCACCGGTTCAGTGGTACTGCAGAATGCCCTGCAGGGTATGATGCAAGGTGACATGAGCCCGCAAGAAGTCGCCGAAACTGTCCATACCGAACTTGCATCTTGGTACGAACCCTTTCAAAATTAGCGTATGAACAACAATACAAAGAATCAGGTGCTCCGAGGCTCTCGGAGCACCTTTTAACATGGAGTCCACGAAATGGGAATCAAGGAAAAGTGGGAGGGGATCTCGAATTCGAGAGACTTTGCCTTCGTCGTTTTTCTTTTGCCGGGATTAGTGCTCTTTATTACTCTGGTTATCTATCCCGTCTTCCGATCATTTGCCTACAGTCTCTACGCCTGGGAAGGATTACAGCGTGTCGGCTTTATCGGACTCGAGAACTTTCGTACCCTTTTCAACGGGGTTTCTCCGATCTCACGAAGGTTCTGGAACGCTGCGGGGCACAACGCCTACGCGCTGGCTTTTGTAGTGGTGCTGCAGACCCTGATCGGTTTTTTTATCGCCTTGGGTCTTTTTCAGGAGCTCCCGGGTACGAAATTCTTTCGGGCTCTGGTATTCCTTCCGGTCACGCTCTCTATCGTAGTAGTGGGCTTCCTGTTCAATTTACTGCTTCATCCCAGTTGGGGCGCGATCAACCATTTGATAGGCTTTTTTAGCGGTTCCGACTTTAGCTTCCCCTGGTTAGGAGATCCGGCAACCGCCTTTACCACAATTCTGATTATCAACATATGGCGGTGGGCGGGGTTCCCGGCCCTCATATTTCTCGCCGGTCTGAACAACATTCCCGCAGCGGTCCTGGACGCCTGCGAGCTCGACGGGGTCAAAGGTTTGGCACGAATTCGGTTTATCTATCTCCCGCTAATCGTACCACAGCTGTTGACCGTGCTCATTTTGACCATCACGGGAAATCTTCGCATGTTTGACATCGTTTATTCTTTAACAGGTCCTACGGGAGGACCGAACTACTCCACCGATGTCCTCGGTACGCTTTTCTATCGTACCGCCTTCGGTGGTATAACCGGTTTGGCCGACAAGGGGCTCGGCGCGGCTATCGGTATTGTTATCGTGCTTCTCTCGGCGGTGATCTCCTTGGTGATAACTAGATCGCTGCACAATAAACGGGTGAGTTTGGAGGGATAGGTCAATGAGTAAGGCATCAGTACTGAGAGTGAAGCACCTGGGGCTCACCAAGAGTAGCATCGTATACCTGTTTCTCGGCTTATACGCGGTTCTGATCATCGTCCCACTATTGATCATGTACAACTCATCGCTGCGCAGTACCACCGAACTTTTTTCCGCCCCCTTGAGCCTGGCCATCAACCCACGCTTTGAGAATTACCGAGAGGTGCTCCTGGGCAGCAACTTCATGCTTCATCTCATGAACAGCGTCATTATCACCGCCGGTGCGATGCTGTTGAATATCGGAGTCGGGACTCCCGCCGCTTACGCCCTAGCTCGATACCGGGTAAAATCGGCGGGGATAGTCTACTCTTTTTTCCTTCTCGGACTCATGGTACCTCTGCGCCTGGCTTCACTGCCTCTTTTTCTGATGATGAGGGACCTGGGACTCTTGGATACACGGACGGCTCTGATCCTGGTTTATTCGGCGTGGCGCTTTGGCTTCACCATCCTCATTCTCTACGGCTTTTTCTACAATCTACCGGAGAACCTCGAGGACGCCGGACGCATCGATGGGGCCAATGAGTTTCAGCTCTTCCGCAAAGTGATGCTCCCGTTGGCTCGACCCGGATTGGTGATCGCCATAATCTACAACGCGGTGCCGATATGGAACGACTTCTTTTTCCCCCTTATTTTCCTCCGTTCCTCCGAGCTGAGCCCGTTACCCCTGGCGGTGGCCAACTTTTTTGGGGAACACTCGGTTCAGTGGGGCCCATTGTTCGCCTTTCTGGGGCTCTCCATACTTCCGATAGTGGTACTCTACCTCTTGATGTCCCGCTATTTTATCCGCGGTATGTTGGCCGGTACTTTCAGATAATTTAACCTAAAAATGGAGAAAATGGTGAGAACAATTCTCGGTATTGAAAAACTGATGGATTCGTGGTCAGGCCAGTGGAGCTCGCTAGCCCTGTTGAGCAACATGGCTTCTATTCTACCCGACGGCAGACCCGTATGGAGAGCGTTGAGAGAAAGAGGTCTTCCCCTGGTTCGTATCTTCGGCCCAGAACACGGTTTTCTATCCGAGATCCAAGACGCCATCCCGGTGGAAGACGATGTGCTCTTGGATATGGAGATGGTCTCCCTCTACGGCAGCCGCAAAGAACCCGAAGAGCAGCATATGAGCGATCTCGACGCCGTCATTATAGATATACAGGACGTGGGAAGCCGTTATTATACCTATCTCTACACCGCTGCGGCGGTCATGGCGAACTGCGCCGATTACGGGGTCGAAGCGCTAGTCTGCGATCGTCCCAATCCTATCAACGCGGAGACTATCGAAGGCGGACCAATAGCCGACGAACACCAGAACGAGGTGGGTGCGTACGGACTCCCCCCACGACACGGACTGACCATCGGCGAGTTCGCCAAGTATTTCAAGCATGAGTACCGCCGCGACTTAAGACTCACCGTGTTCTGGATGTCCCGTTACGGCCGACGGATGTACTACGGGGATACCAAGCTTCCATGGAAACAACCCTCCCCCAACCTGCCGACCCCCAAGACGGCTTTAGTCTATCCGGGCACCTGCCTCTTTGAAGGGACCAATCTTTCCGAGGGACGAGGCACTAC
>DSBN01000285.1 GCA_011046055.1 Sediminispirochaeta sp.
CCACTACTGCTTCCACTCCAGTACGCTGGGATCGTAATCCTCCGGCGGCTCATAGCCCAGAAGCTCGATGGTGGTGGCCGCCAGAGAGGAGATTCCCAATCCTCGACGCAGCTGCTGCGAGTACTCCCCCCGGTACTCCGGGTCGTAGATGATACAGGGAACCTGATTGAGGGAGTGGCTAGTTTTAGCCTGGGGCTTGCCGTTGGGGTGCCGAAGGATCTCACCAGTTTTTTTATCCCGGGCAAACATGTCGTCGGAGTTGCCGTGATCGGCGCTGACGATCATCACCCCGCCGGCCTTCTCCACCGCCTTTTTTACCCGTCCTAGAGACAGGTCCAGAGCCTCCATCGCGCACAAGACCGCCTCGTATATTCCGGTGTGACCGACCATATCGCCGTTGGGGTAGTTGAACTTGATCAGCCGGTACTCCCCGCTCTCGATCGCCTCGATGACCTGGTCGGTGATCTCGGCGGCCTTCATCCAGGGACGTTGCTCGAAGGGGACGTTGTCCGATTTGACCTCTACGTAGGTCTCCAGCTCCTCGCTGAACTTGCCGGTACGGTTGCCGTTGAAGAAGTAGGTCACATGGCCGAACTTCTGGGTCTCGCTGATCGAATACTGCCTCAGCCCCGAGGCTACCAGGTACTCGGCCATGGTGCGCTCTATTGAGGGGGGCTGGACGAGAAACTGTCGGGGCACATGGAGGTCTCCGTCGTACTCCATCATCCCGGCGTACTCCACCCGGGGCACCCTTTTGCGGTCGAACTCTTGAAAATCCTCCCCCGCCTCAAAGGCCTTGGTGATCTCTAGTGCTCGATCGCCCCGAAAATTGAACAGGATGAAGCTGTCTCCGTCCTCGACCGTACCTACGGCCTTGCCGTTTTCGGCGACCACGAAGGGCGGGAGGTCCTGGTCAATCGCCCCGGTCTCCCGCCGCAGAGTCTCGATCGCCTCGTGGGCCGAGGCGAACTGTCGTCCCTCTCCTAGCACGTGGATCTCCCAACCGCGTCGGACCATCTCCCAGTCCGCCCCGTAGCGGTCCATGGTGATCTTCATCCGTCCGCCTCCGGAGGCAATGCGAGCGTCGAAGCTTTCGTCGGAGAGTTCGGCGAGAAAATCCTGCATCGGATCCACATACTCGAGGGCGGAGGTCTCACCCACGTCACGACCGTCGAGCAGCGCGTGTACCCGCACCCGGGAGACCCCCTCCTCCTTGGCCTTCCGCAGCATGGACTTCAGATGATCGATGTGAGAGTGGACGTTGCCGTCGGAGAGCAGGCCCAAGAAGTGGAGGGTCCGGCCGTCTTTTTTCACCTTATCCACGAGTTTCTTCCACACCTCACCTCGATAGAGGCTGCCGTCCTCGATGGCCTGGTTGACCCGTTTTGCCCCTTGAGCGTAGACCCGTCCGCAGCCGATGGCGTTGTGTCCCACCTCGCTGTTGCCCATGTCCCCATCGTCGGGCAGTCCCACGGCGGTGCCGTGAGCTTTGAGCTCGGTATAGGGCCACTTCTCTCTCAACTCGTCCAAAACCTCCGTCCGAGCTTCGGCTACTCCGTCGCCCTCTCGGTATTTACCTATACCCACACCGTCCAAAATGGCCAGGACCACCGGACCTCGGCGGGATTCGAAATTATGCTTTTTTTTCAGTGCTTTCACCATAGTACAGCTCCTCGTTTTCGACGGTCTCTTCGCCGTCGTTTTGGAGATTGTTGCGGGAAATACCGAACCTCTCCTTTCTCTCCTCATTACCCAACGGTTCGACATGGATATGCACGTCGTAGACATTATCCACTTCCCGATGAACATTTCTCTCCACCTTCATCGCCAGCTCATGCCCCTCTCGGACACTCAGGTCGCCGTCCACCTCGATATCCATATCGATAATGTATCGGGTGTTAAACTGCCGGATCCTCATTTTATGAGGATTGCAGACCCCATCCACCGCCATGCTCGCTCGGCACACCTCGCGATAAATATCCCGGTTCTTCAACCCGTCCATCAGCTCTACGTTGGTATCCATAAATATACCGTAGCCTATCCAGACTATCCACAAGCCCACTCCGCAACCGAGAACCGTGTCGAGAATCGGCATCCCGAGGCGAATGGTAAAAAACAGCCCCAGCAGCACGCTGGCGGAGATCATCACGTCCATACTCATGTTTTTTGCATCGGCGATGAGCATGGAGCTGTTGGCCTTCTTGCCGGCGTGCCATTTGACCAGTGCCAGGAAGATCTTCACCACAATCGAAAGAGCCGCCACCAGCAAGGTTAAACGGTTCGGGAGGCTTCGTCCTTCTCCGGAGATTAGGTGTTGAATCGTGGACAGAGTCAGCTGGGCTCCGGCAAATATGATGATGAACGAAAGGAGCTTGGTGGCGATGGTCTCGGCCCGCCCGTGGCCGTAGGGATGCTGCTCGTCCGGGGGCCTTTCGACGATCCTGCCGGTAAAGAGAGTCACCAGCGAAGTCACCACGTCGGTGACCGTATCGATCCCCGCCCCCACCAGAGCCAGGGAGTGGCCCCAAAAGCCGACAATCAACTGCAGAACCGACAACAGCCCATTGCCGACAACTCCGATGATTGAGGCCCGCTCGATGTACTTTACGCGATCGTTATTTTTTTCCATACCCCTAATGTACTCAATTATCGGAATTGCGGGAAGAAATCGCCGTCCCGTCGGGTAAATTTATTGCTTCCCGCCAATTTCGGCGGTCGCCTTCTCGAGCCAAGCGCGCAGCTCCTGGCCCAGATGGGGCGACAGTTCACCGAAGACCCGGCGATGGTAGGAGTTCACCCACTCCAGCTCGTGCGCGCTCATGAGGGCCGGGTCGATCAGCCGCCGCTCCAAGGGACAGAGACTGAGGGTCTCGAAGCCGAAAAACCGCCCAAAGGGGGTGCTGAAGAGCTCTTCCGCCAGAATGAGGTTTTCGATCCTTATCCCGTATCTCCCCTCCCGGTACAAGCCCGGTTCGTTGGAGCAGACCATCCCCGGGCGAATATCCACATCCACCAAACGGGTGCTGATGCTCTGCGGCCCTTCATGGACGTTGAGAAAAAACCCAACGCCGTGCCCCGTCCCGTGCCCGTACTGCATGCCCCGCTCCCAGAGCGGGGCGCGGGCCAGGGTATCCAGCTGAAAGCCCCGACTCCCCTCGGGAAAGCGCGTCCGGGCCAGGGCAATGTGGCCTTTGAGGACGGTTGTGTAATCCTCTCGCTGTTCCGGACTCGGCTCTCCCAGGGCGATGGTGCGGGTGATATCGGTGGTTCCGTCCAGGTAGTGTCCTCCCGAGTCCACCAGCAACAGACCTGGACCGTCGATCCGAGCCGACCGCCCTTCAACGGCGCTGTAGTGAATCACCGCGCCGTTTTCCCGGAATCCCACTATGGGTTGAAAACTCTGGCCCATGAAGCCGTCCTGCCGGCTTCGAAAGCGCTCCAGTGCCTGCCCCACTGAGTACTCATCCAGCTCGACTCCATCCTCCCAACCGTGGCGGAGCCAGTGGATGAACCCGGTCATGGCCACTCCGTCCTTGACCATCGCTCGCCGAAACCCGGCAACCTCGGTCTCGTTCTTCACCGCCTTCAGCTCGGTGGTCACGTCGGTCTTTTCCAAGGTTCCGCACAAGCTGGAGATGAGAGCGCCCAACTCGGCGTTGCAAGTCTCCGGGTTCACACGGACCCGGTCGGCGCGGGCAAGTTTTTTTTCCAGTACCTCTTTCACCCGGTCATACTCGACGACTTCTACTCCCTCCTCCTCCAGCAGGGAGCGCAGCTCGGAGGAGAGTTTCGACGGGTCCAATAGCAAAACAGCCTCCTCGCGTCCTACCAGGGCGTAGCTGAGAAAAAGCGGGTTGTAAGGGATGTCGCTGCCCCGAAGGTTGAAGAGCCAGGCGATATCCGCCAGCGACGAGAGAAATAGATAATCGCAGTGCTCCTGCCAGAGCGACTTTCTCACTTGTTCGAGTTTTTCTTGTCGGCTGACCCCAGCGTAACGTACATCGTGCTGAAAAACATCCTGCCTCTCCACTGGAGGACGGTCCGACCACACCCGATCCAACAGATCTTCGCCGACACGAAAGACTATTCCGTGTCTGGAGAGCTGGGCCTTCAAAGCTCTCTCCCTCGATACCGCGATACTCTCCGCCGCCGCCGTGACCACCGATCCGGGCGAGAGCTGCTTCGCCAACCAGTCGATCAAACTCACCGTTCCCGGGAGACCTTCCTTGAATAGATCGATCCCCGATCCTTGGAGCTGATCGGTGGCTTGCAGGTGGTACCGCGAATCAGTCCACAGCCCCGCCGCCTCCAGACCTACCGCCACGGTTCCCGCCGATCCGCTGAAGCCGCTGATCCACTCTCGGCCCCTCCATCGCGGGCTGACATATTCGCTCATATGGGGGTCGGTTCCGAAAATCAAATAGGCCGCTACCCCTTCGGCGCGCATCTCAGCTCTCAGCGCGTCGATTCTCTCCGCTATTGTACCGTCTTTTGTCATCAGTATCCTCCGTAAAGTCAGGTCTCTATCGACGATGCCGCTCCATCCAACTCACCGCGAAATCGACACAGAGGGGCTGTGAAAACAGCCGGCAATCCGCCAGCCCCACCCGTCCCCTCTTGATTTCGTCGCCGTGCTTTTTCTCAAAAGCCCGGCCGATCTCCGCGAAGTCATCGGAATCGATGTTTATATCCTTGAACCACTTCCAGCGCCGGTGCCCCCCCACCAGGACCGGCGCTGCCGAGTCCACCACCTTTTTCGAACCGTAATCAGCCCTATATTCGGCCAGATGGAAGGAAGTGTTGCTCTCGTAACCGGCTCCCAGCAGCAGTACTTGAGCCTGACGATCGTAGAGCCTTGCCAAGGGCGAGTCATCTCCCAAAGCGAAATCAAGCCCGTGCCCCTCAGCGCTCTCCCGCGCCCTCTCTCCCCAGAAGCTAAATGACAGCTGGGGATGCGTGCTTCGGACCACTTCCGGCCAGGTTCGAAATAGTTCCGCCGTCACCCCTATTCCCCGGGTGGGGGTACGGTCGGGATCGTAGGCGGGCATCTCTTCACGAATCGTCTCCCACCACGACTCAGGGACCGGAGGGTGCTGCCAGCCGGAGGGATCTGACAGGTCACCCGAGTGCGCCGGCATCACCAGGAGCCCCCAGGGCCGAATAATTTCCTGCAGAGCTTCGATCAGAGTCCTCGCCCCGCCGCAGACCCAACCGACGGAACTCAAGGAACTGTGCACCACCAGCTCCATCCCCGCCCGAACTCCTATGATCCGCAAGTCCTCCACCAGGCGATCCCTAGTGATCGGCCGCTCTCCAGTCTTGTGGATAAGATCAGCCTCTTTCATGAACTAAGAGTACCACAGAGGTCTGCTCTGGGAAAGAGTAAGCTTACGGATTGTACACTCTGATTCCTTAAGCCAATTTCCAAATCTCAACAAAATAGCTATATTAGTGATATGCTAAAAAATATTCTCGCGAAGATTGTAGAATCACGCGCGGTGAACTACCGTGATATCGCTGCTCAAACACATATACCTGAACCCATGGTCCGACAGATGGTATGGGAACTGGAACGCCTTGGCTATTTGAGACCCGTCATGCAGGGCTGCAGCCAAAGCGCCTGCAGCGGCTGTGGGATGAAGTGCGGTATCAAAACCCCGCTGCAAAAAGCCTTTGTTCTCACCAGTAAGGGGAGGGGATTTCTTCATGCTGGAGGTGTGGTGGAGGAAGATGAGAGAGACTAATCGAGGAGAATCACCCGGACTTTTTGGGCCATACCGGTGCCTAGAACGACTTTGGCACCGTATATCCCGACCAGCAGAGGCCCTATGCCGTCGTTACGAATCACTTTGAGCCTCTCTCCGGTGATTATACCCAGATCGTAGAGTTTTTTCTGCGCCAGCCGCCCGCCGGAGATAGCGACCACTCGTACGCCGTGTCCGGCTCTCACGCTGTCCAGGGTCCTGCTTTCCATCTGTCAAGATACTGACAGCAAAAAAGGGATGCTGTCAATCGGCCAAAGTGTTATTATGGATTAACTTTTTCTAGGCATCATGAACTTGCCACTGAGCGAATAGCTATGCTAAGTTCCAAAGCGAGGTATACAAACATATGAACACAGCCTTAAGCGAATGTCGCGAAGGTGACACCGTGGTCATCACCAGACTCTCCGGATCGGGAGCTTTCAAAAAAAGGCTTCTGGACCTGGGCTTTCGTAAGGGCCAGAAGCTGAGTATCATCCGCTATGCCCCCTTGAAAGACCCCATGGAGGTGCGAATCGGCGACAGCAACGTCTCCCTACGGGTCGAAGAGGCCGAGCAGGTCGCGGTGAGCTGTACGGAGGAGCACGGCGATGAATCCTAAAACCTCCGCATCTTACACCTTCGCCCTGACGGGCAACCCCAACAGCGGAAAAACCTCGATTTTCAATGAAATCACCGGCGCCAGCCAAAAAACCGGCAACTGGGGCGGCGTGACAGTGGACGTCAAGACCGGCAGTATCCGTCGGAACGGAAATAAACTCTACTTTACCGACATCCCCGGCACCTACTCTCTGAGTGCCTACACCATGGAGGAAGTAGTCGCCCGGGACTATATAATCAACGGCAATACGGACGTCATTATCAACGTGGTCGACTCAACTAATCTGGAGCGCAATCTCTACCTGGCGGTCCAACTCCTGGAGCTGGGCAAGCCGGTGGTCTTCGCCTTCAACATGTACGACGAGCTGCGGCGCAGCGGAAGCAAGGTAGATACCGATCAGCTGGGCAAGCTCCTCGGCACCCCCATCGTCTACACCATAGGGCGAACCGGCCACGGTATCGAAGAACTCATATCGACCGCCATCACCACGGCCCAGGGGCACGGGGCAAACCGTCACAACATCGCCATCCACTACGGCAAAGAGCTGGAAGAGGCCATCGAGGAGCTGTCCCGGGACCTGGAACGGATCGACTTCGATCCCCGGGGCATCAACCTGCGGTGGTACGCCCTGAAGCTCCTGGAAGAGGACGAGTTGGTGGAAAAAGAGCTCGCCCCACTGCAAGGGGCAGAGGCACTGCTTCACACCAGGGACCGCCATCTGCAGCGAATACAGGAGTTGTACCAGGAAGACGCGGCAACCCTGATCAGCGAGAAACGCTACGGTTTCATCCTCGGTGCCCTGGGAGAGACGCTCAAGCGCTCCCCCGCCGACCGATTGGACATCTCAGAGAAGATCGACAACGTTATGACCCATCGGCTGCTGGCCTACCCTATTTTTGCCGCATTCATGTGGCTCCTCTTTCAGGCCACCTTCAGTCTCGGCGCCTACCCGATGGAGTGGATCGAGACGGGAGTGGATGCTCTTGGCGGTTTGGTGAGAGCGAATATGGCACCAGGCGCCCTCCGCAGCCTCTTGGCCGATGGAATCATCGGCGGAGTCGGCGGGGTGGTGGTTTTTCTCCCGAATATTCTGATCCTCTTTTTTGGAATCTCCCTGCTCGAAGACACCGGGTATATGGCCCGGATCGCCTTCATCATGGACAAGCTGATGCACCGGATCGGCCTGCACGGCAAGAGTTTCATCCCGCTGATCATGGGGATCGGCTGCAACGTGCCGGCGATCATGGCCGCCAGGACCCTGGAGTCCAACAAGGACCGCATCCTGACCATCCTGATCGCACCGCTTATCACCTGTTCGGCTCGTCTGCCGGTCTACATCCTTTTTGCCGGGACCTTTTTCCCGCACAGCGCGGGCAATATCATTTTCGTGCTCTATTTTTTCAGCTTTTTCTTCGCCTTCTTTATTGGGTTCTTATTCAAAAAAACCCTCTTCCGCGGCGAGGAGTACCCCTTCGTGATGGAACTCCCCCCCTATCGCATCCCCACCTTCAGGAGCTCCATGATCCACATGTGGGAAAAGGCCAAACACTACCTGCAAAAGATGGGCGGCGTGGTGCTGATTTTTTCAATAATTATTTGGGTTTTGAGCAACTACCCCCAGCAGTCAGGACTCGAAGCCGAGCACGGCCGTCAGCTTGACGAGCTAAGAGGGAGTGTGGGTCTGGACGTCGAGATCGATTCCCCGGAGTACCAACGGAAGTTGCACGAACTGGAGGCGGTCCAGCATCGGGAAATGATGAGCGGGACCTATATCGGGCAGGCCGGACGGGCGATTCAGCCGGCTCTCGCGCCGCTGGGCTTTGATTGGCGAATGGGGGTGAGTCTACTCACCGGTTTCGTGGCGAAGGAGGTTGTGGTCAGTACCCTGGGAGTTCTCTACACCGTCGGGGACGAAGCGGGGGAAGAATCGGAAGCTCTGAGATCCGCCCTGCGCCAAGCCTACACCCCCCTGACGGGGCTGGCATTTCTCTTTTTCGTGATGCTCTACACCCCCTGTATCGTAGCCTTCGTGACGGTGGTCAGGGAGCTGGCCTCGTGGCGCTGGTCTCTGTTTTCGCTATTCTATCAGATAGGACTGGCCTGGTTGGTGGCCTTCTTGGTACGCTGGGGCGGTATACTGCTGGGCTACAGTTGATTGCAGCGCAACTTTGCTTCAGGTAAAGGGGGAGACCATGTCCCCCAGGGCGCGACGGACCGCTACGTTGAGTCCGTCGCTGCTAAAAGGTCGGGGGAGGTAGACCCGCTGGAGCTTCGAGTCTCCCTTCCTACACTCCCGAAGCAGTATCGTCGGAACCGAGACAAAGTTGGGGACTTCGGTCTCGCAGATCAATAGGTCTACCGGTCGAAAGCGGAGGAAACCCAGTCCTTGGCCGAAATCCACGGCCTGCATGATCCGATACTCCCCGCCGCCGAGAACAAACTTGATCTGTTCCCGCAGCGCCGCGGAGCTATGGATCACCAGTACCGTGACTTGTCCCATTTGTTAAATCACACTCTCCAATTCTTGAATCAGTTGAATCTCCCGCATACGGGCGATCGCCTTGTTCTGAATCTGCCGAACCCTCTCACGGGTGATACCCAGAATTTTACCAATCTCCTCCAGGGTGAGGGGGCTTCCTCCGTTCAGGCCGAAACGCAGGACTATTATCCGCCGTTCCCGCTCGCTCAACTCGTCTAGTGAACGATCCAGGATATCCTGCAGGTTGATGTGGAACATAGTGTCGAAAGGCTCCTCGTAATCCTCGCTGAATATCAGGTCCGACAAGGTAGTCACGTTTTCGTCGTCCACCGTCACGTCCAAGGAGGCGGTCTCCCCGGAGTATTTCATCAAATTCTCTACCTGATGGGGGCTCAAGTCCATGTACTCGGCAATCTCCCACAGGCGTGGCTCCCGTCCCAGCTCCTGCGCCAGGTACTTGGATACCGAATAGGTTTTGCGAATCACGTTGAGCACATGGATGGGAATACGGATCGTCCTTCCCTTGTCGGCGATTGATTTGATCACCGCCTGCTGGATCCACCATGTACCGTAGGTGGAGAACTTGCACTTTCGGGTGTGATCGAACCGCTCCACCGCCTCTATCAATCCGATATTTCCCTCGTCGATGAGATCCAGAAGGCTCAAACCCCGGTGCTGGTACTTCTTGGCTATCGAAACCACCAAGCGCAGATTGCTGGTAATCATCCGCTTACGGTTGTGTTCCAAGCCCAGCTCCAAGAGCTCTTTGCGTTCCAGGTACTCACGCCGCTCCAGAGCGCCCTCATGGAAAGATTCCTCCAGGGTCTGAAGCGCCTGCTTGTGCCAGTGCATCTGACGTCCGATCTCCAGCTCTTCCTCTTTGCTCAAGAGGGGGTAGGAGGATATCTGCTTCAAATACAGCGAAAGCGGGTCCATTTCGTAACTCGCTTCGCTGGTTCCCGACACATCCACCTCTGGCAGAGTGTCCACATACATCTCGTTTTCCATCATTGCACCCCTTACCGATCTAATTGTGCAGGCTAACTATGCAGTGCTTTTTTCTCCAGCACAATAAGGGCGTTTTGAGACTTTCTATCGGGGAAACCCTTACGGCGAATTGAACTTTTTTGACATTTTTGATATCGTTAGTGAGGCGGCGGTTATGCAATACTCAAACACTCTATTTAATCGATCATATATACATATTACTTGCGCAGCCACGGCGGCTTCATTATACTCCGGTACTAGGCAGGGAGCACGAAATGACAGATAGACTAACGGCCCTCTCGGTGGACGACGAGTACCTGAATTTGGTGCTCATAGAGGAGATGGGAAAAAAGATAGACCTGGATATCCGGAGCTACACTGAACCGCTGGAGGCTCTGGATTTTTTGAAAAACAACCCCATCGACCTCATCTTCGTCGACTATATGATGCCCGGGATGGACGGCTTGGAGCTGATAAAAAAGTCCCGGGAGCACTACCCCGACATCCCCATTGTCATGATCACCGCGGTGAGCTCGGACAACGAACTGAAACTCAAAGCCCTGGAGTTCGGCGCCACCGATTTTCTCTCCAAACCGCTGAACCTGCCCGAGTTTTCCGCCCGGGTGAACAACCTCAAACAGCTCCGACAGAGTCAGCTCCTGTACAAGAACTGGGCCGACGTTCTGCAGGAGGAGGTGGAGAAGGCGACCCAGAACGTCATGCAGCGGGAACACGAGACTCTTCAGGTATTGGGCTCCGCGGCGGAATACAAGGACCCCGAGACCGGGGAGCACATACTCCGAGTGGCCCACTACTCGCGCATCATAGCCGAGCAGCTCACGACGGACAAAGACATGCAGCAGGAGATCTTCCACGCGGCTCCGCTGCACGACATCGGCAAGATCGGAATCCCCGACACTATCCTGCTCAAACCGGCCAAACTGAGCCCCGAAGAGTTCCGTATCATGAAACAGCACCCGACCATCGGGTACGAGATAATGAAAAGCGCCCAGAGCACCTACCTCAAAACCGGAGCGATCATCGCCCTCAGCCATCACGAGAAGTGGGACGGCTCGGGCTACCCCAGAGGCTTGGCCAAGGAAGAGATCCCCCTCTGCGGACGTGTCCTGGCGGTGACCGACGTCTTCGACGCGCTGACCTCCCGCCGCCCCTACAAGGAGCCCTGGAGCTTCGACCAGGCGGTGGATCACCTCAAGAAGGAGCGGGAGAAGCACTTCGCCCCCGACGCGGTGGACGCCTTCCTCTCCCGGCTCGATGAAATAGAAGAGATCTACAAAACCTACTCGGAATAGCAATTTTCGCTCAAGCCTCGGGGCTCAAAGCCCAAGCCTCAAACAAGGGGTTTCAAAGCTTCGCCCGCCGCCGGCGCCACCAGAGCAGTCCCAACCCGCCGATCATCATCAATACGCAGAGAATCTGGCCGGTGCTGAAGTTCCACGGCGACAGAAAAAGCGCCTGCGGTTGGGTCTGCGCGGCGAAGCTAATCGGATACCCGATTCCGATATCGGGCTCCCGAAAATACTCGATGAAGAAGCGAACCACCCCGTACCCGATCAAATAATAGCCCAGAATCTGCCCCGAGTAGCGCCGCCGCGGCCTCAAAATGAACCAGAGGATAAGCCACAGGAAGATCCCTTCGAAAAAGGCCTCGTAGAGCTGGGAGGGGTGGCGGGGCAGCTGCAGCATCTCGCCCGCCGAGTAGTCAATCCCATGGGCATCGGCCACCTCGCGGACCCATTGGTGGCGGGTGGAGAAGCTCGGCGCGTGGGGAAAAATCATTCCAATCCCGCTTTCGGTCACCCGGCCCCACAATTCACCGTTGATGAAGTTGCCCAGCCTCCCGAAGGTGTACCCCAGGGGTATTCCGGCCACCACTATGTCGGTAATTTGAAAAAAGTCCAGCCGCCTGTAACGGCAGTAGAGAGCGCCGCCCAAAAACGCACCGATCACCCCACCGTGGTAGCTCATCCCCTGCAGCCCCACCAGACGCATATTCTCGTCAAAGGGCCAGAAGATCAGCCAGGGCTTCTGCAGGTAACGCCCCGAGGTATCGTAGACCAGGGCGGCGAAAATACGCGCCACCAGCAGCAGGCCCAGGATCGTCCAGAAAAAGAGGTTGACCACATCGTCGTCGCTCATCTCCAGCTGCAGCCGGTCGTGTGCAATCTGGTACTTGAACAAGAGGTAGGTCACCAGAAAGGCGACCAGGTACATCATCCCGTACCAGTGGAAGGGCAGCCCCGGAATGATCTCCGGTCGTATCCACGAGGGAAACTCCAAATAGGCTATCATTACTGATCCTCCTTCTGCTTCTCTTCTCCAGTCTCCTCCGCCTTTCGTGCTTTGGGCGGGGCCTCTCCATCACCAACCTCGTCATCTTTTTTATTGGAGACCAGTTCGATGCGTCCGTTTTTCTGATTGAAGAAGACATTGACGTTCTTCTCTTCTTTTTTTACCTCAAAAAAGCGGCCATGGCTCTCGATGGTGACCCCGGGATAGAGGACATTTCGGACCAACAACTCCGAATCGAAGTGCTCCTCAAAGCGTTCGCGGAGGCTGAAGAG
>DSBN01000283.1 GCA_011046055.1 Sediminispirochaeta sp.
CCAGAGGGGTTATCCTGGTGCAGGCGCCTGAGAGGTCGGAGGCCAGGCTCCGGGTCCCCTTGCCTCGATCGCCTTCCAGTCCGGACGCATGAACATAGACCTGCCGATCGTACTGCGCTGCCCATTCGGCGGTAATCAGAGCCCCCGACCTCTCAGGCGCCTGCACCAGGATAACCCCTCTGGCCAGGGCGGCGATGATTCGGTTGCGCATGGGGAAGTCGTAGGTTCCAATTCTGCTGGCCGGAGGCTTTTCGCTGATCACCGCTCCGTCGTATTCTAAGATCTTCCAGGCCAATGTACGATTCGAGCGAGGATACACATGGTCGATACCGGTGCCCAGTACGGCGACGGTTGCGCTATGGGTCTTCACCGCCCCCCAATGAGCCGCGGCGTCAATACCGTAGGCCAGTCCGGAGACCACCGGTATTCCGATCAGACAAAACTCGGCGGCGAGACGGAAGGCAGCCTGTCGAGCCTTCTCGCTGGGCCGCCGGGTACCGACTATCGCCACCTGGGGCAGCTCGGGGTCGGGAAAACTTCCCCGGATGTAGAGCAGATAGGGGGCGGTCTTCACCTTTCTCAGTTGCGGCGGATACTCCCTGTCCCAGAAGCTCACTGCCCGCGCTTCCAATGGGACCAGACGACGGGATATCTCTTCGGCTCGTTCAAGAATACTCCGGTGTGCGGGGTATGACTCTCTACCCCTGAGTCTTTTGCGCAGCAGCTGCTCTATATCATTGATACCGAGAGAGGCAAAATCATCCAAGTCTGAGACAGCCTCTTCCAGGAGTATCCGCTCGTTCAGAGACAGTCCCGGCACGAGGCTGATAGCGATATTGATGATATCAGCCATTGTACCGCCCCCGTAGCAGCATTTCGAGATTTTCCCGCGCCCGCCTGCGGGCCTCTTCGCTGCTTGACTCATCTATAATCCGTTCGTAGACCTCTACCGCCTCCTCTATTCTCCTCTGGACCACGCGGATATGCGCCAGTAGAAAGAGGGATTTGGTATCCCCCGATCGAAGGTCGAGGGCCCGGAGTATATGCTCCTCCGCATCCCGTAACCGGTCAAGCTCATAAATGTACAGCACCGCCAGAGCGTAGTGGGCTTCGAAATAGCTGGACCGCAGTTCCACCGCTCTCTGATAGTGGTACGCCGCCTCCCGCAGTCGAGCCTCTCGCTCGCCCGCATTCTCGGCGGCACCGGAGTACTGGGATAGAGAGAGCCCCGTGTAGTAGTGCAGTATATGGTTGTTTGGATATACCTCCAGAGCCTTGAACAGGTAGTCCAGAGCGGGTCCGAACATCTCTTGATCCATGTACTCCAGGGCGACCATGCGATAGTAGATTCCCAATTCTCCGGTCATCTTTACCGTCTCCTCCGCTTCGTCGGAGAATTTTTTTATATGCCGCTCCAGCTCTTTTACCCTTTGGGCGTCGACCTCTTCATCCGCGTAGGCGGCTGTTTCGGTATCCAACAACCGCTGACCGCGCTGCTCTTGACGTGTATCACAGGAGACAAAACCCAGCAGGAATACCAGTACGAGACACGGACTTATGATTTGCTTTTTATTCATTTCGCCTTCCTCCCCTGGTATTCTATAGGTGCGATAGGGCTCTCTGATTGAGCGGCGCGGGGATGAAAAGCAGCATGCGCCTTTCGCAGCTGATCGCTTTCGACGTGGGTATATATTTGGGTCGTTGAAATATCGGCGTGCCCCAAGAGTTCCTGAACCGATCGCAGGTCAGCCCCCCCCTGCAGGAGGTGGGTGGCGAAGGAGTGCCTCAAGCTGTGGACCTTGGCTTCGATTCCAACGGTGGCACATATCTCTTTGAATCTTTTCCAGATACCCTTTCTTGAGATACCCCACCCCCTCATGCTGAGAAAAACCCGATCGCTGGGTCTTTGGCTCTTCCGTAGAGACGGGCGCGCGTCCCGCAGGTAGCGCCCCAACCAGTACAGGGCTTGGTCGCCAATGGGGACGATCCGTTCTCGATCGCCTTTGCCGAGTATTTTGACCAATCCTTCCTGGAGATGCACCTGCCCCATGGTCAGTTCGGAAGCTTCGGAAATCCTGAGTCCGCACGAGTAGATCATTTCAAACAGACTCCTATCCCTAAGACCATAGCTGCTATCCAAAGGGATGGCGGAGAAAAAGGCCTCCACCTCTTCCATCGACATCACTTCCGGGAGGGAGACCTGGTGTCGCGGTATCTCCAGGAGGAGGGCTGGATTATCCTGGCGATGCTCCTCTTCCTGCAAGAATGAGTAAAAAGACCTCAGAGAGCTGACCGCTTTGGCCAGACTACGGTGATCCAAACCGTTTACCTGTCGGTGTAAGACGTAGGCTACCAGGTCAACCGACTTCAGTCGGTCTATCTCGACTCCCGCCTGACGGGCCCACTTCAGCAGAAAGCCGATCTCCCGTCGGTAGGTCTGTACGGCGGCAGCGGAGAGCTGTCGCACCGTGATGAGATAGTCTTCGTATTCCCTGAGAAGCCCTTCAGCCTTCATCTACTGTTCGTTCTCCCCCGATACTTTTCTCCCCCGCAGCACGGTGGGGATCCCCAAATCGTTTTCATCGGCGTTTCGCCCGGTCAAAAAACTACCGGAAGCCTCGCGGTTGAGTCCTTTTTGAAGGTTGAGCCACTCCTTGTACTTGATGATTTCGTCCTGTGACTCCTGCTCCTTCTCCTCTTCGTAGACTTGGGCGGCACTGGTGAAACCGGTAGCCACCACGGTGACTTTGATTTCGTCCTCCAGATCCGAGTTGATGGACTGTCCCGGGATGATCAGAGCATCGTTGTCGGCGTTGGCGGTGATGATTTTTATCACCTCTTCGTACTCGGACAGCGAAAGATCCTCTCCACCGGTCACATTCACCAGTATGCCCTTGGCGCCTTCGATGTGCGCGTCCTCCAACAGGGGGTTGTTGATCGCGTTGGTCGCGGCGTCGACCGCCCGATTGTCGCCATGTCCGACTCCGATACCCATCAGTGCGTCGCCGCGTCCCTTCATGATGGTCCGCACGTCGGCAAAATCGATATTGATCTCTCCGGGTTCGGTGATCAGCTCGGAAATCCCCTGTACTCCCTGGCGCAGTACGTCGTCGGCCATCAGAAAGGCCTCACGAATGGGAGTCCGACGCTCTACGATCTTCAACAGGTACTGGTTGGGAATGGTGATCAGGGTGTCGACCTCATCGCGCAGTTTTTCGATGCCCGTCTCGGCGAGTTTCATTTTCTGCCGTCCCTCGAAATCAAAGGGTTTGGTCACCACCGCCACGGTAAGCGCGCCCAACTCCTTGGCGATCTGCGCGACAATAGGGGCGGCTCCGGTGCCGGTACCCCCTCCCATACCGGCGGTAATGAAGACCATGTCGGCGCCCTGCATGGCGTTTTTCAGGTCCTCCCGGGACTCTTCCGCCGCTTTTCCTCCCACATCGGGCACTCCCCCGGCCCCGAGGCCGTTGGTGAGTTTCGAGCCGATGGGTAGTTTGATCTTCGCGTTCGCCCTCTGCAGCGCCTGGAGATCGGTGTTGACGGCAATAAAGTCAACCTTCTTCAACCCCGAAGAGATCATTCGGTTGACCGCGTTGCTGCCCCCGCCGCCGACGCCGATCACCTTGATGACCGTCGGCTCTACGTTTTCCTGCGTGTGTTCGTCAATTATTTCTATTTCCATTGCCCCCTCCCAGAAGCATAGTTTTGATACTATGTGCTTTTTTATCGATCCTCCGGTTCAACCCAAAAACCGGCGGACCGTATTTTTATTAAATTATAAAAACTCCTTGAACCAGTTTTTAATCTTTCCGGCGAAAGAATCACCGGACCTCTTGACCGGCAACTGTCGTCCTTCTTCCGCCTCGACAAACTCGGAGGCGTACAGAACAAGCCCGACTCCGGTGGCGTAGGCAGCCTTCTGGTACACGTCGGTCAATCCGTCGGCCTTCACCGGGTACCCCACCCGGGCGGGTATCCCAAAAACCTCTCGGGCCAGCTCGGCGGTACCAGGAAGTTCCGCCCCGCCGCCGGTCACCACCACTCCGCCGCCGAGATGGGCCAGAAGTCCCTTTTTCTCCAACCGGGTCTTCACCATCTCGAAAATCTCCTCCATCCGCGGTTGGACGATCTTGCAGACCTCTTTGCGGGGGATTGATGCCGCCGGCCAACCACCGACTCCCGGGATGATCACCTCTTCCTCGCTGTCGACCATTGGCAGGTATGCACAACCGGCCTCCCGCTTTATCTTCTCCGCCGCCTCGTAGGGGGTTTTGAGCATAATCGAAATATCATTGGTCACCTGTCCCCCGCCGACGGAGAGTACGTCAGTGAAAAAGGGCGCACCGTCGGAGTACATCAAGACGTCGGTGGTTCCGCCGCCGAGATCGATCAACAGGACGCCGAGCTCCATCTCCTCCTTCGACAGAACCGCCTTGCCCGAAGCCAGGGACTGCAAGACTATATCCTGAACCCTGAATCCCGCCCGATTGACACACTTGAGCAAGTTCTGCGCGCTGGTCACCGAACCGGTGATAATATGGACCTCCGCCTCCAAGCGGATGCCGATCATATCGAGAGGGTCCTTGATACCCCCCTGGTCGTCCACGACGAACTCCTGGGGGATGACGTGAATCACCTCCCGATCCATGGGGATGACTATCGCCTTCGCCGCATCGATGACCCGCTGGACGTCGTTTCTGTTGATCTCACGTCCCTTGCCGGTAACGGCCACGACACCTCGAGAGTTGATTCCTTCGATATGGGCACCGCCGATACCGGTGACCACCTCCTGGACCTCGCGACCGGACATCATCTCCGCCGCCTCTATGGCGGCGTTTACCGCGCGCATGGTTGCCTCAATATTGACTACTACCCCGCGTCGGAGACCTTCGGATGGGCTGGTACCCACACCGGTTATTTGAACCTTCCCGTTTTCGTTCCATTCACCTATGACCGCGCAGACCTTGGTAGTCCCTATGTCTAATCCGACAATCATATCTTTCGCCGGCACTTACTCCCTCCCCAGACGGTAGACCACTTGGTCAGTCCGAAAATCAAGTTCCTCGATATCGTTCGCCATTCCCCTACCGGCCACTACATCCAAAACAAGTACTATATACTTCATGAGATCCTCCGATAGCGTGGAACCGAGGCGGACTTTTACCGGATAGTAAGATGGGTACATGACGACTTCATACTCTGTCGCACTCTTTTTAACGAATTTCAGCTCTGAAATCAAGCTGTAGAGGGAGGGATTGTCCCCGTGCAGCTCTTCCAAGTCAGATAAAAACCCTCTCAGCACCTCTGGCAGCTGCATACCCTCACGGTACGCGGGAACTTCCACCCCCGAAATCACCGGTAAATCCAAGTTCTGCCCCTGACCGCCCTGAAACAGTACCCCTTCAGCGTCGACGTAGGCGGTTCCCACTCCCTCTTCACCTTGAAAGGTCAAAATCGAGACGGCCTCTCTTTCGCTGATAGAAATCGACAGGCCGTGGGGAAAGCTCTTGTTGACCACGGCCTCTTTGATCATGGGGACCTGCTCCAATTTAGCCGCTAAGAGTTTTGGGTCTACGTCAAAATAGTAGCTCCCCCCCTCAAAGCCGGAGAGTTCGACTATCTCCCGGTTGCTATAGGGAAAATCGTCGCTGGTCTCTATTCGCACCTGTCTAATCACCAGATGCGGAGCCAAAAGGAAGTGAAAAATCAGTTGGACGATCAAAATAAGGGATAACAGGATAATAAGCCCCTTGAAGAGCTTCTGCAACTCCAGTGGTTCGCGTCCCTGTCTTCGATTCACCCGTTGAGAATACTTCGAGTTCCTTGTTATTGCCACACTACTCATACAGGCCTCCATTGCGTGCACGTCTCCTTCCCAGATTCAACAGAAGTCCAACCATCACCAGACTCACCACCATTGACGAGCCTCCGTGGGAGAAGAACGGCAGCGGAAGCCCCGTAGCCGGAAGCAGACCGGAGGCTACGGCGATATTGATAAAAGCTTGAAAGACCAGACAGCTGGTCAGACCAAAAGCCAGTAAAAATCCGAACTTATCCTGACTCTGCTCGTAGCGCAGGGCGATAGCGTAGCCTTTTAGAGCCAGCGCAAAAAAGAGGCCCACCACAAACAGAACTCCCACAAAACCCAACTCTTCGGCGTAGACCGCGAAGATGAAGTCCGAATGAGCCTCTGGCAAGCCGCCCAACTTCTCAGCCCCCTGTCCAAATCCCTTTCCCCAAATTCTCCCGGTGACGATAGCCTCCCGGGCAGCCAAAACCTGATACCCAATCCCTATGGGGTCACTGTCAGGATCGATAAAGGCGATGAGTCTCTGGACTCGATGTTCTTTGGTGAATATCAACATCGCCGCCATCGGCAGGATTAGCAAAAAAAGCAGAACAAAATACCTTATTTTAATACCCGCCACAAAAAACAGAACCAAAGACATGAGCATGACAAATAGAGCGGTGGAAAAATCGTTTTGCAGGTAGATCAGCGCGGAGAATACAATCACCACTATCAACGGAGGAACGACCGAGTTGATCACGTCGTCCAGTCGATCGGCCTTCTTCGACAGTATGGAGCTCAGATACAGCACCAGGGCCAGTTTGGTCAACTCCGAAGGCTGAAAGGAAAAACCGCCGACGATCAACCAGCGGTTGGCACCCATAACGCTCCGTTTCAAACCGGGGACAAAAGTCGCCAGCATGAGGACAAAAGTCAGCCCCAGAAACAAGGCCAGGTGGCTGCGGATGAAATCCAAGGATACCCGAGAGACGAGAAAAGCGAGAAGGATTCCGGCGCCGACAAAGATCAACTGCCTCGTAAAAAAGTAGAATGGCTCGTCGAACCTCTTGCCGCCGTAGTAGTAGGACGCCGAGAAGAGACTCACCAGTCCGATACCCAGCAGTAGAATAAAAAGGAGCACCAGGCCGAGGTCGTCGTCTTCTCGATGTATTCTCTCTATGGTAAATCTATCGCTCATCATTGTATTTTCAAGGTCGAGAGACTCAGGATGGTGAACAGGCCGCCGAGGATCCAAAATCTGATCACGACCTTGCTCTCGTCCCAGCCTTTCATCTCGAAATGATGGTGAAGAGGTGCCATTTTGAACACCCTCTTACCCCGCCACTTGAAGGAGACCACCTGTATAATCACCGAAAGCGCCTCTATCACGAAGACACCGCCGATGAGGATGAGCAGGATCTCCTTCTTCATCACCAACGCCAGAACCCCGATTACCCCTCCCAGGGAGAGGCTCCCCGTGTCGCCCATAAAGACCTCGGCGGGGTGGCTGTTGTACCAGAGAAAGCCGATACTTGCCCCCACCAGAGAGAGGGTAAAAATAGTCATCTCTCCGCTGCCGGCCAAGTAGGGGATCTGCAGATATTCCGCCCAATCCGCTCGACCGGAGACGTAGGTTATGAAGGCGAAACTCATACCCACCAAAATCACCAGTCCAATGGCCAGACCATCCAAGCCGTCGGTGAGGTTTACCGCGTTGGAGGTTCCTACCAGCAGAATCACCCCGAAGGGGATATAAAAATAAGAGAGATCCACCACCGGATACTTGATGAAGGGCAGATACAAGAGCGTGGTCTGTTCGTTGCCGTTGAAGTAGAGAAAGATCACTATCGCCAGCGCGACCAGAGTCTGACCGGTGAACTTCACCCGCGCCTGCAAACCGTCGGAACTTCTCTGAAAAATCTTCAGATAGTCGTCGACGAAGCCGATGGCACCGAACGCGATCAAGGAGAAGAGCAGCAGCCAGGTGTAGGGGTTGTTCAGCTGCTGCCACAACAGGGTTGATACGCTGACCGAGAGCAGAATCAAGAATCCGCCCATGGTGGGAGTCCCCGACTTGATCATATGGGTATTGGGCCCATCCTCTCGGATCTCCTGTCCCGCCTTGAGTCGTCGCAGTTTTCTGATCAACGTCCCGCCGAAGACAAAAGAGATAAGCAGAGCGGTGACCGCCGCGTAGGCGGCACGGAATGTAATATACTGGAAAATATTGAAACCACTAAAGTATTTTACCAACGGTAGAAATATTTCTGGAAACACAACTCCCCCTAAGCCTCCGCCTTCGCGGCGAATTTATCCAACAACGGAATCAACCGTTCGAGCTTCATCGAACGCGACCCTTTCAAAAGCACCGTATCACCGGGCTGCACGGTGTCAAGCAGCTTCCGACTCAGCTGTTCAAAATCCGTTTCAAATACCGCCCGTCCTTCGAATCCGCGTCTCTCCAACTCATCTTTGGTAAATGCCGTCTCCTGCCCAAACAGAAAGACCGCCCGCGGGTCCAATTCACAAATTCGTGCTCCTACCGAACGATGGGCCTCCTCGCTTCCCGCCCCAAGCTCCTTCATCGCACCGATCACCAAGACTATTTTTTCCGGAGCCTTCTCCTCCGCCAGAGTCTCCAGCATTGCGGCTACCGATTCGGCGTTGGCATTGTAGGCATCCTGGACGATTCGTAGTGCCCCATCGATGACTTGGCTGCGTCCGGTGACCGGAGCGACCTTTGCTAAACCTCGGACAACCTCCTGGACTCCCGCTCCGACATACCGGGTCAGACTGATCGCGCCAAGGGCGTTGAGCAGGTTGTGTCGTCCCGGAAGGTTCAGTCGAACCCTCTCCCCGAAGTAGTCAAAACTCCACCCCGACAGTCCGTGGCCTTCGATACGCGTTACCCCTTCGGTGCTCTCTGGTCCGAAGGTAGACAAGGGCGCGGCGCTGATCGAGTGGTAGTACTCGGACCATTGAAATTTTTCCGGAATAAAACCCCGACCGTCTCTGGGCAGCGCTTCGAAGAGCCGTCCCTTCTCCCGGGCGATCCCCTCCCGTCCGCCCAACAGGCCGATATGGGCCGTTCCGATATTGTTAATCAGAGCGCAGCTTGGTCGAAGGACCCGGACCATCTGATCCATCTCTCCGGGATGGTTGACCCCCATCTCAAAGACCCCGAAACGGTCGGAACTCCGGGCACCGAAAGCGGCCAAGGGCAGCCCGATTTCAGAGTTGAGGTTGCCCTCATTCTTCACCGTAGGTCCCAGCTCATTGAGAATCGCGTAGACGATCTCCTTGGTGGTAGTCTTTCCATTGCTGCCGGTGATGCCGATTTTGCACATCCGCGCGGATCGGCCCAACCACGCCGCAGCCAGGTCCTGCAGAAAAGTGAGGGTATCCTCGACAACGAGCACGGGAATTGAGAAGCTCCGCCGCTGGCCTTCTTCCTCGTACCAGCGCCGATTTACCGCCAGGGCTGCTGATCCGGAGGCGGCGGCCTGAGATAGGAAGCGGTGTCCATCGGTCATCTGCCCCGGCAAGGCGATGAAGAGAGAGCCTTTGCTCACCTTGCGTGAATCCACCTGTACGTCGACTACGTCCCGTGCGTCTAAGTCGTCCACCGGCGCGGCGAGTTCGAAGCGAGTCATTTCACGAGCTTCGGCCAGAGTGAAGAGCCTATCCATCGGGGCCTTCCTGGTGATCCTCGAATACAATTCGCAGCACGCCTTGCCGGGAATCACTCTTTTCCATCTCCAATACCTCTTCGGCCAGCTTGGCTATCCGCCGCGGTGAACTGAGGATGGCGATATTGGCGATCATGCGCTTATTTCTTTCTAAAAGTTCGGTCTGCTCCCTCCGCAGTTCCGTCACCTCTCGACTGAGCTCTTGATAGCGGTACACCTGAAACACGCTGACGAACAGTAGCAGCGGCACACTCAGAATCAAGATCAACAACAAGAACTTATGCGAGCTACTCATGGACTTCCCTCTTCTTTTCGGCGATTCTCAGCTTCGCGCTTCGCGAAGGCGGGTTCCAGGACAGCTCTTTCTCACCCGGCACAAGCGGTTTGTTGGTCAATACACTCACCACGTCCTGCTCTCCCCCACATTTACATATCGGCCATTCGGGGGGACAGATGCAGGCTTTGCTTTTATTTTGGAAGAAGCGTTTGACTATTCGATCCTCCAGGGAGTGAAATGATATTACTCCCATTCGCCCGCCGACCCTCAGGTGCTCGAGGGCGTGTTGCAGCGCCGATTCCAAGCGGGCCAGCTCGCCATTGACCACGATCCGCAGAGCCTGAAAAACCCTAGTAGCCGGATGAATTCGTCCATGCCGGTACTTCGGGGGTACCGCGTTCCATACGATCTCGGCCAACTGCTTGCTCTCGCCGATAGTGCTTTCTTTACGGGCCTTCACAATGGCCGCTGCTATAGCCCGGCTGTAGCGCTCCTCCCCGTATTTGAAAAATATCTTTTCCAGTTCGCTCTGCGGGTAGGTCATCACAATATCGGCAGCGGATATTTCCAGACTTTCGTCCAGTCGCATGTCCAAGGGCTCGGCCTTTTGAAAGGAAAATCCCCGTTCCGCTCGCTGGTAATGATAAATTGATATACCCAAATCGAAGAGGATGGCGTCGGCTTGCTCACCTCCCAGTGGATACGTACGGAAAAACTGGTTGAACCACATGTTGTACAAACGGACCCGCTCCCCATAAGAAGCCAGTCGATTCTCCGCTACCTTCATGATGCTGCCATCGGCGTCGAGTCCCACCAGCCGCAGTTCGGGGAAGCTCCGTAACAGAAGCTCCGAATGCCCGCCCTCGCCCAGGGTGGCGTCGATAAATAGGCCCCGTTCCGCCGGCGGTGCCAGCCACTGGAGGACCTCTTGTTGTAACACCGAATAGTGTACCGTATCCATGAGCAAGCCGATCTACTCCTTCCTCGTTCTTATCATTTTCATTTCGCCTCCGACATGGAAAGCAGTTCGCCGAGCTCCTCGGCGGCGTCGAGAAACTCGGATTCGCTCTCCGCTAAGTACGCGTTGTAGGAATCCACATCCCAGATCTCGATATAATCACCGATGCCCAGAATGACCGCCTCTCCCTTCTGTTTGATCTCCGCCGATTCGCGTAGAGTCGGAGAGATAGGTATACGCCCGGCCTTGTCGATTTCGCACTCCTGGGCGGGGGCGATGATCCGCCGCTGCAAGAGCCGGGTTTTTGATTTGAACATCGAGGAGGAGCCCATTATGCTTTCGGAGATCTTGCGCCACTGGTCGGCGGGAAAGAGCCAGAGGCACTTGTCTACGCCGCGAGTCAGTATCATTGTCGAACCGGCTATTTCGTTGCGCAGTCGAGACGGCAAGAGCAGTCGCCCCTTTTCGTCAACTGAATTGCGGTACTCCCCCATTAGCATAATTTTCTACCACTTTCTCCTAAATTCTACCACTTTCCCCCACACCACTTACCATACTACCGCACAAACTCTTGATGTCAACTGAGTTTTTTTTTATTCTATAAAAAAGAAGAGTTCGCCGATACTATATACTTTACATTCGTTAAGTACTGTGGAGGAAATGGATGTTTATAGAGAGCCACCACTTGGTGTATCCCGAGGGAGATACCATAGAGATTGAGCACCCCCTGAATTTCAACGACCTGGTGGATCTGAACGGCCAAGCCATCAGACTTCCCCTTCCCAGCCCTAAATTCATAGTCTATCGGGTCTACAAGATGAGGAGAGAGGAGGAGCGAGGCGAGAATCGACACTTCTACCACCTGGAACTACTGAAGGGAGAGGAACTTTTTCGATTGGTTCGCCGGCCTGGGGACGGATAGTTTTATCTCTTCGCCGGCCCGCTGAAAATCTTGTAGTCGATGTCCGGAAAGAGGTTGTTCTTCTTTTCTATCGAAGTAAGCCACTCGGTGTCTACCGTGTTTCGACACAACCTCTCATATATATAGTTGAAATTGTAGAGGTGCTCCTTGATCCTCCGTTCGGCGTAGGGGACGGTGGTTCCGGTCTTGATAATAAAGGGCCAATCCGAGGCCATCGCCAACATTACCTCTCGGGCCGCCTGGTTCAGAGTTCTGAGTTTGAGCCCCGTCACATCGGGGTAACGCTCGACCAGCTCGCTCATCCTTTCAATGGCCTTGTGTATGTGGCGGTATATCCAGTCATTCGAACCGTCGAGCCAGACATCGGCAAAACCTTCGTTGCCCCAACTGGAGAAGGAGGGCACTCCCTCCTGAACGGCTTCGTTCTTGGCCAGATAGTCGCTCGGGCTCGACAGCTCCAAGTCCTCGGTGTCGACTACCCTACGTATCACCTGTTCCAACCAAGCGATACCTTCGTACCACCAGTGACCGAACAACTCGGCGTCGAAGGGCACTACGAAGTTCGGAGTACGGTCCAAAACACCCTCGAATTTCTTCAACTGTTTTTTCCGGTTGTAGATGAAATTGTCGGCGTGCTCCACGGTTTTCGCCGCTGCTTCGTCGGGATCGTATACTTTTTTCTCCTCGGTGTTTCCGGTGACCGCGTAGTATTTATACCCGGTGAACACACGCACATCCGGTTCGTGGATATAGGGCCGTATGTATTCCAAG
>DSBN01000053.1 GCA_011046055.1 Sediminispirochaeta sp.
CCCTCTGGCCGCGGGCTATATCTCGAGGCGCACCGTGATCAAACGGCGCGGGGTCGAGTACTTTGAGCAGGTCTTTCTCAAAAAGTTCGACCACACTACCATCGGCGGCTTGCTGCTGACCCTGATCATCCTATTCTCCTTTCAGGGTGAGATTATTCTGAACAATCCCCTGCACATACTGCTGATCGCCGTCCCCCTAATCATTCAGACCTTTCTCATCTTCGGTATCGCCTATGGTTGGGCCAAACTGTGGAAGGTGCCCTACGACATAGCCGCTCCGGGGGCAATGATCGGAGCGAGCAACTTTTTTGAGCTGGCGGTGGCGGTGGCGGTGAGTCTGTTCGGACTGCAGTCGGGTGCTGCGCTGGCAACGGTGGTGGGCGTACTGGTGGAAGTGCCGATCATGCTGAGCCTAGTGAAAATTGCGGTGGCCACCCGCGCTTCCTTTCAGGGATAAAAAAATGCGTGATATTGTCGATGAGCTGAAAACCCTGGCCGATTTGAATCGTCTGCGGATCCTTTCGCTGATATGGGAAGGGGGAGACTTGTGCGGCTGCGAGGTCGAACGGATACTCGATATGAAACAGAGCAACACCTCACGCCAGCTGCAGCGCCTGCGGGCAGCCGGCTTTCTCCACAGCTATAAACAGGCTCAGTGGTCCCACTACCGTATAGCGGCTGCCCACATTGGGGAGGAGAGCCTGCTGCGGCAAATTATTATATTGGCTCGAGCCTCGACGGAGGTCTACGACGCTGACCTCGATAGATTGCGCGACTACCGCGATCGCGGTTTCTCCTGCCAGACCATCCACACCTGGGTTCCCTTTGACCCAAGCAATATATCCACACAATCGAGGAGCACACATGAGCATTAAGAAAAAAAAGGTGCTGTTTATCTGCATCCACAACAGCGCTCGCAGCCAGATGGCCGAAACCTTTCTCAACGACCTGGGCGGAGAGTGGTTCCAGGCCGAGAGCGCCGGTCTCGAACCGGGCACCCTGAATCCCCTGGTGGTGCAGGTGATGGCCGAAGAGGGCTACGATATCTCCGGCAACTCCACCAACAGCGTGTTCGACTTCTACCAGCAGCAGCGGTCCTACGACTTTGTGGTGGCGGTCTGCAGCAAGGAGGCCGAAGAGCGCTGCCCCATTTTCCCCGGAGCCCGCCGTCGGCTCCACTGGCCCTTCGACGACCCCTCATCGATGGGCGGCAGCGAGCAGGAGCGCCTGGAGGCTACCCGCCGAATCCGCGACCAGATCAAGGCCAAGATCGGTGAGTTCATCGCCGAGGAGAAGTCCTCCTGACGAAAAATCCGTGGTTTTCAGGTCGATGGGCAGAGAGTTCGCACATACTGGGGCAGCTTTGCCGCATGGTAGTAGGGTATATTGAGGAGCAGTGATGATTTTTTCTTCATCGTAGTGATGGTATTTACGGAATGAGCTCCGGCATACAGGCGCACCCCGCATCGCTCATCGCTCATGTCGAGAAACTGCATCAGTGATCGCAGCCTTCCGACGGCACCTGCCTTCACTTCCACCGGTATGATCTGACCGTCAACCAGAACAAGATAATCGACCTCCGCGCTGGACTGTTTTTTTTCCCGGACCCAATAGAGGTAGCCTACAAGTTCAGTGGGCGAAGAAGATCGTAGTTCCTGACCAACTATATGCTCGGCGAACAAGCCCTTACGGGCATCCCTCAAGTCGCGAATCGAAATGAGTTCTTCCTGTACGCCCATCGCATATGCGCAAAGCCCGGTATCGAGGAGGTGTAGACGCGGTTTTTTTCTTTTGTTCCTTTGCAGAGGCAAGCCCGTGGAAGTTAGGGGATATTCCACGGTACAGAGCATGGCTTTCTGCAGCGTCTCGAAGCTTTCCTTGACTTGGGTACTACCATAGGAGCTCCCCCCGTAGCCGTTGAACGTAAGCCTCTGCATCGGGTGGAAGAGCATAGTGGAAAAGACATGCCGAGCGATCGCTTTTTTCGACTCAGAGATCGGATATTTCTCGATATCATCGGCGTACGATGTAATTAGGTCATGATAGACTTGCCGTACCCTTATCAGATCCCCGCTCTCCGCATAGGTCCTCACAGCCTCGGGCATCCCGCCGACCAGGGTATATCGGTGAAAAAGCTCCAGAAGTTTCTCATGGGCATAATCGGGTACCGGTACCTGTTGAAAGGCTTCCACAGCCTGGGTCTCCCCGAGTGCCAGGAGAAACTCCTCAAATGAGACCGGATGCATATACGCATAAGTGACCCGGCCTACCGGGAAAGCTCTCCTCACATCTACTGATTGTTCGAGCAGAGAGCCTGCGGCAACTATATGGTACTCCGGATATTCTTCATAGAGATATCGCAACAGATTGATTGCTCGGTCGGATCGCTGTATCTCATCAATAAATATCAGTGTCTTACGTTCTTTCCGCACACCCCGCAGGAAGAATACCTCATCGACGACTTCGTGCAAGGGACGCTCATTGTAGAATAGTCTCAGATCTTCGTACCGGTCGAGGTTTAAATGGATATATTGCGGGTAGTCCTCGGCAAACTTCAATACGGTGGTCGTCTTCCCGGTCTGTCGAGCCCCCCTGATCACCAGAGGTTTCCGCACGGAACGTCCACCCCATTCACGAAGGTACCCTTCAAGCTTTCGTGGAAATACCTGCATAAACCTTATTTTATAGTAGCTTTATAACAAAGTAAAGGTTAAATAGTGCAAATCCACATACAAAGTAAACGTTAAAAACCCGATCCGACAAAATGTCATTAAAAATAGAAGATTTGCACTCACAACAGGATACCCCCGGTACCCGATACTCTTTTTTGCCGTTAGGTAGTTCTACCTAATTTCAGTTTTCTCGTAAATTGAGTAAAACGGCGGATGATATAGGGTCTCTGTATTCCTCACCCTTGCCTGAGTTGAGGCGGAAGGAGAAGCTGGTGGGCTTAGCCGAAGAATGGAGTTGGTGATTCTGGCTCAGAGATACTAATACATCGCAGCATTAGAATCTCCGCACCAGTGTTTTTATCACCCCACCTCAGCGATCGGCCAGCAGGTCGGTAGGCCTCTGCCCGTCCATAAGCTCATGGTAGGTCTCGTAGATTCGTTCTGTCAGTTTTAGACGCAGTTCGGTGAGCTGGGCGGAAGCTTTCTTGTACTCCTGCCGCAGCGCGGAGATACTCTCCTTCCGCGTGTTCTCTATCTTTGCCGCCAGGTTCCGTTCGTATGCGTTTTTTGCCACTCGGAAGCGCTCCTCAGCCGAGAGATACTCCTCTCTCAGCTGCCGGATACGGGAGATAACCTCCGCCGCTCTCTCTTTCATATCGTTGAACAGAGTTTGGAGGTAGCCGGCTCGCAGCTCTTCCATCAGTTCGGCGGTCGGTACAATGGCTTTGACCCGGTACGCGTTGCTGCCGACGAAGGCAAATCCCCGGGAGAGCCTCCCTTTGCGCGCGTTGTTGAGGGCAATGGAGATACAGTAGTTCGCCTCATCGGCTTGACAGCCGGCAAGACACTGCCAGGGGCATTTGAAGGGCTGTTTCTCCCCGGAAGCTTGCTCCAAAAACTCGTTGAGGATCGCCCTTCCCGGCAGTCCTACGGGACTCTTGATGATTCCGATGTCCTCTTTTCGCGCGTTGACGTAAGCCTCCTTGAAGGCCCTGTCGGCATCGCACTCCTCGGTGGCGACAAACCGGGTCCCCATTTGCACCGCCTGGGCGCCGGACTTCATGATGTTGTAGATATCCTCTCCGGTGAAAATCCCACCCGCGGCGATGACCGGAATCTCCCGCTGGAACTCCTCTTGATAAGGAGCTACAGTCTCCCGAACTTCCGGCACGACCTTCTCTATTCTGTAAGCCGGATCGCCGATCTCATCCTCCGGCACGCCGAGGTGGCCGCCGGCCTCAGGCCCCTCTACCACTATGGCGTCGGGAACGTCCTTGTAGATACGCTTCCACATCTTGAAAATAAGATCCGCCGCCCGCTGCGAACTGACAATGGGGGCGACCTTGATATTGTTTTTTCGTATCTCGTCGACGGGGATGTTCTTTATCGGCAGACCGGCGCCCATTATTATGAGGTCCACCCTCTCTTCGATCGCGGTCAGCAGCAGCTCGTGGAAGTCGTTCAGCGCCACCATGATATTAACCCCGATGATGCCTTTGGTTCGCGATCGAGCTTTTCTAATCTCCTTGCGCAGCGCGCGGATATTGGCCGCCCGCCCGTCCTTGAAGTAGTCCGCCTCGATCATACCAACGCCGTTGGCGGCGATCACCCCTATTCCCCCGTTCTCCGCGACGGACGATGCCAGACCGGACAGCGATATACCGACCCCCATGCCCCCCTGCACTATCGGTACCCGGGCGACGAGGTCGCCGATCCTCAGCTTTGGCATTTCAAACTTGGGTAGATTGATCTGTATCGATTTTATCAAAGATATAAAACTCTCGTAGGTAAGCTCAGTCATAATGGACCCTCCATCGGCATTTTTTCGGTTGCGGGCCGATACCCTGCATAGTAAACCTTTTTTCCGATTTTGAATACCGGATTGAAAGACTTTTCCTCCACTTTTGAAAAGCTGGATTATTACCACTGTTTTTTTGCACTATCAATCTTTTTTTTAGATATAATTTCTTTTATATTACATATTTTTCACATTTGTTGCGCCATTTAGAATTTTGTTGTTACACTAATGAATTCTCTGACACCTAATCACAATTATGCTAATATGATATATCAGTAAATTTTTATAAATTGCAGATATTTTTTATATAAAAAAAGTTACATACTTTTATATGTCCGAAGAGGAGGGCTTCATGTCAGATGAACGGAATACGGTTCTCGATACATCGATGAATCGTCGTGATTTTTTGAAGTTGACCGGTATGAGCGCCGTTGGTGTATCCGCCTTGTCATGGCTTCTACCAGGCTGTACTTCGAACAAGGAAGACGTAGCAGTTTTTGAGACAGCTTCCGGGGTTCTGATTCACGAATCTCCCCGTTGTACCGGTTGTCTGCTCTGCGAAAACGCATGTACCGGCGTAAACGACGGAAAATCCAGCCAGTACCTTGCCCGGGTCAAAGTGAGTTCTGGATTGGCTTACGGCTCCAACGGAGTGCGAGGAGAATGGTGGAAAACCGACGGCGCCATGGGCAACTTCAGGTTGGATGCGGAACTCTGCCGCCAGTGTGAACAGCCCGCCTGTGCTCTGGCCTGCCCGGAGAATGCGATCTTTGAAGAACCGAAGGTAGGCGCCCGGGAGATCGACCCGGAGAAATGCGTGGGCTGCGGAACCTGCGAGAGAGCATGTCCCTGGGGAATACCCAAGATCGATCCGGAGACTAACGTAGCCACCAAATGTGTGCTCTGTCACGGCTACTCAGCCTGCGTATCGATATGTCCGACCGGAGCTCTCCACTACGTGAGAGTTGGGATGAAGCGACTCGGAAGTACCGGGAACACTTCCTCACCGAAAAAATATAATCAGTAAATAGAGACAAGGAGAGTACATATGGCAATACAAGGTGGATGGGCAGGAAAAATCCTGCGAGTCAACTTGACTGAAGGTAAAATTTCCCACGAGGATACGGAAAAATACAAAAACTATATCGGAGGAATGGGCTTTGGTTACAAGGTGATATGGGATGAGGTCCTCGCCGGAACCAAAGCATATGACGAGGCCAATAAAATCGTCTTTGGAGTCGGACCGCTCACCGGTTCCGGGGCTCTCTGTTCAGGTCGTACCAACATCACCAGCCTGCTGGCTTCCAACCCCTTCCACGGAGTCAGCGACAGCCACATGGGCGGGCACTTCGCCGTTGAATTGAAATACGCCGGCTACAACGGAATCATTATCGAGGGTAAGAGTGAACGGCCCGTCTGGCTCAGGATCGAAGACGACGATGTGAGCATCGAAGACGCCTCCCTGTACTGGGGACACGGCACCTTCAAAACCATCACCGGAGTCACCGCGGTCATGGGCGGCGACTCCCAAGTGGCGGCCATAGGACAGGCCGGAGAGAACATGGTCAACCTCTCGGTCATCCGCACCGGCCCAAGCCACTCCGCGGGAGGACACGGCGGAGTCATGGGCTCGAAAAACCTCAAAGCCATCGGGGTCAAGGGTACCGGCGCCGTGCATATCAATATGGAAAACATGGAGTGGTACAATCTCAACAAGTTCACCATGAGCATCATTGGAGCGAACAACCAGCACGTAGTCCCCCGCACTCCCCAACCCTGGGCCGAACACGACCATCCCGGCAGCCGTTGGACCGCCAAGAAGGATCTCTACTGGGAAAAAGCCGACCCTCCAATCGAAACTGGTATCTGTACACCCGAACAGACCAACAAGGTCGGGTACAGAACCATGAAAGCCATGCTCGACTTGGGGGCTAACGGGCCAAAATACACCGTGCGAATGGGCGGCTGCGCCAGCTGTCCGATTCGATGTCACTCCCACGTGAACGTACCACAGCTGAAAAATTACGGAGCTGATCCCAATGTGGCCAACACCTGCATGGGATTCTTCGGTCCTTTTAGCGTGATGTTCAAAGGGGTCAACATCGAAGGCGAACACAAGGACGACGCCACGGTCATAGCCCGCGCTCTGGGCTCCCATGTCGCCGACGAGTACGGAGTGTGGTGCAACTACGGTCAGCTCTCTCGAGACCTCAAATGGACCTATGAGAGGGGCATTCTACGACGGGTCATTCCCGCCGCTGAGTACAACTCCATCCGCTGGGACCTCCTGAAGAAGGGAGACCCCGGATTCTTCGAGGACTTCTACCGCCGGATAGCGATGAAAGAGGGAGAACTGAGCCGGCTCGGTGAAGGTGCCTACTGGATCGATCGTCACTGGAACCTCGGCGAAGAGTACTGGACCGACAAAAATAACAAACTGTGGACAAAAATCGGATATCCCGTTCATCACGCCAACGAATCAAATGGGCAGGTCGGCGCCTTGATCAGCTCCATGTTCAACCGTGACGCCCAGTGTCACACCCACCAGAACTTCCTCGGCAGCGGTCTGCCGACCAAGCTGCAGCAGGATGTAGCCGAAGAGCTGTGGGGGGACCGAAATGCAATCGACGAGCCCGCCAACTACCGCCCCATGAGCAGGGGGAAGGCCAGGTTCGAGAAATGGAGCATCGTGAGAAACGTACTGCACGACTCTCTAACCCTCTGCAATTGGATGTGGCCCCTCGCCCTGAGTCCGCTCAAGGAGAGAAACTACCGCGGCGACACCGCTCTGGAGGAGAAGTACTTCACCGCCGTCACCGGTGAAGAGATGAGTGAAGAGGAATTGGATCTCGCGGCGGAGAGAATTTTCACCCTCCACCGAGCCTTGACGGTCAAACAGATGGGCACCGTAAATATGCGAGAAGAACACGACCGGCTCACCGGATGGCAGTTCGATATGGATCCGGACAAGGAAGCCTTTACCGCCGGGACCATCAAGCTCGACCGTGATGATTTTGAAAAAGGCTTGACCATGCTCTACGAAGAGATGGGCTGGGATCCTCAAACAGGCGCACCCACCAGAGAGACCTTGGAAAAGCTTCAGCTCAAATACGTGGCTGATGAATTGGAGACTCTGGATCTGTTGCCGGCATAAAGAGCACAATGGAAAACGAAAACACTGTATCCGCGTTGGATCAGATCAAAGAAAAAAGCGCTGCCGGATTCGTCGTGCACGAATCCGGCCTCAGCGCTGAAATCACCGAAGAAGAGCGCTCGATGGTCGGAGAAATCAAGGGCGAAAAAGGCGTCTATTTTTTTGACCCAAACACAATGGCGCCCCGTTACGCCTCAATAATGGTGAACCTCGAAGAGAAGAACTACCTCGCTCTGGCCGCCGAGACAATACGCAACGACAGCCGCACCTATCCGCGGACCACCCCTTTGGCCCTCTTCAGCGAGTCTTCTTTCTCCTTCACCCAGGAGACCGTGGAGATAATTTTGCGGAGCTTTCAGGACAAACCGGGGTTTGAGGACATCGAGAAATGCGGAGCCTCAAATGGCGCAATGCATCTTTTTTCAAAAAAATATCTCGATCCCGCACAGGCTGAATACCTCTGTGAATGGGATGAAGTGGGACGGGCGGAGAACCAATGATACGGACACGCAGCTATACCCCCACGGTGGATGAGGAGCAGGTCAGACTGAGAATAGCCGAGGAGGTCTACAACGACTTTTTCTGCACTCCCCAGGAGCTCACCGAACTCTGCATCGGACACCTCTACTTACGCGGAAAAATCCACAGCGCCGATGATGTTGTGCTTGTCCAAACGGAGACGAAGAACCCCATCGAAATGGTGGCCACAATTCTGCCGAACCAGAGCCTGGGAACAAACCCCGCGGCGACGGATAATACCGACTTCGAGGTTCCAGGGATTGATACCCTGAGAGAAGCTGCCGCGGAGATGTTCTCCATGGCGGAGATCTATAAAAAATGGGGCGGAATTCACTGCTCAGCACTTTTATACGAAAATGAGATTGTCGCCTTCAAGGAAGATATCGGACGACACAACGCGATGGACAAGGTCATCGGCCAAGCCTTGATCGACAATTATGACATCTCCAAGCTCATCTACTTGACCAGCGGACGGGTAAATGCTGAAATAATAAGCAAGGCAGCGACGGCGGGATTGCCGCTGATTGTTTCACGTAGTATTGTTTCCACCATCGCCCTCGAGACCGCCCGTCGACTGGAGATAGGGCTGATCGGAAGGATCGAATGGGAAGAGCCTATCGTATATGAAGAAGCACAACATAGAATGCAGCGATAGCTATAACGGCGAAGTTATGGCTTTGCGGCAACACCTGCGTGAGCTACGGCAGGTCCTGGTGGTCTCGGCCATGAGCGTGCTCCTGTTCGCCGTGGCGATGTACAACTATTTCGACCCGGTCATCGCTTTTCTCTATTCCCCCTTCGCCAATATCCCCCAAATAGTGACGGGGAACACTCTCTTCGCCCATCACGTCTTTGAAGGCTTTCTCACCAGGATAAAAATCAGTGTCTTTGTCGGCTTGATCTTCTCTTCCCCGATCCTGATTTTTCTGCTTATTCGTTTCATTTTTCCCGCCCTCACCAAACGGGAGAAACGCATCACTCTGTGGACGCTGATATCCAGCGCGGCCTTGGTGTTTGGAGGCTTTTATTACGGGTACTACTCGATACTGCCGATTGCCATCGACTTTTTTACCAGCGCCGGATTTTTTCCTGACCATATCGGATTGATGCTGAACTACGAGAGAAACATCATGTACGTGTTCCGTTTCCTCTTTTTGGTCCTGGTGACGTTCCAGCTGCCGGTTTTGATGGTGATTCTGATGATGAGCAATATCATTCACCGTGGCACGCTCTTTCGAATGGGGCGCTTCGTTGTTATTGGACTTTTTCTCTTCTCCGCGATTATCACTCCTCCGGATTTTGTGAGCCAGGTGATGATCGCCCTACCGATGATCGTGCTGTATTATTTTGCGCTCTTGGTTGCCGTCATTTTCGGCTTTGGAAAGGAGGCGTGATGCCGGGACTTGGGATCTCCGAACTGCTGCTCATTGCCTTGCTGATTCTCCTTTTTGTCCGTACCGAGGACCTGCCCAATATAATGCGTTTTCTCGGCCGAACCTGGGCCAAAGCCTATCGTTACTACCTTCTGTTCAAGCAGGAGATGAGAAAAATGGAGAAATCCATGGGTATCGAGGAGGAGATGAAGGATATTCGATCAATTAGCGCCCGGCTCAATAGTGAAATCGCCTCTTTCAACAAGGATTTGAGGAGTGAAAATAAAGAAAGAGATTATGCAAAAGAGATAGAAAAACAAACCGAAGAAATACCGAATAATTCTGATACAAAGGAGTAAATCATGTTAGGTACAACGGAAATTGTAGTTATCGGCGGAGTAGTGGTACTACTTTTCGGCGCCAGCGCCATACCCAAGTTCGCCAAAAAACCTCGGCAAAGCAAAAAAAGAGTTCCGTGACGGAATGGCCGAAGAGGTCAAACAGGGCGAAGAAACTCAAGAAGGTGATTCGTCAAAAAAAAAGGAAGACAAATAGTATAGCCCAACATCTTTTTACAAGAACATATGCTGCCCTCGGATGAGGGAAGCATATGTGTCTTCCCCCTCTTCGCGTGGGACTATCTCGTAACGCCTAAAACACTCCCTCCTCGACCAATTCACATGCCCGTATAAATATTCATTATTATTGACACATAGAGGCCGCTGCTGTATCTTTATACCCTGAATATTTAACGATCGATCAAACGCAGCATGAAACGGGAGAATGGACCATGCTTTATCTACAATTCGGCCTCTACCTGGCGCTGATGCTCGCCGTGGGCTACTATTACATGAAACGCACCAGCAACAACAACGACTTCATCATCGGCGGCAGAACGATGGGGCCGGTCACCACCGCCATCTCCGCCGGAGCTTCCGACATGTCCAGCTGGCTTTTGCTCGGGCTCCCCGGAGCGGTGTTCGCCTCTGGGCTGGTGGAGGGGGTCTGGATATCCCTGGGACTCCTGCTGGGAGCCTACTTCAACTGGCTGATAGTAGCCGAACGCCTGCGGACCATGACGGAAAAACTGGACGCGGTCACTCTCCCCTCCTTTATCGCCAAACGCTCCGACGACGAGACGGGGATTCTGAAGACCGTATCTACCCTGGTCATTCTCTTTTTCTTCACCCTCTACGTGGCCTCTGGCTTGAAAGGAGGGACCCTGCTTTTCGCCCACACCTTCGGGGCTAGTGAAGCGACGGCCATGGCCATCACTACCTTGGTGGTGGTCTCCTACACCTTTCTCGGAGGATACATGGCCGTCTGCTGGACCGACCTGCTGCAGGGACTCTTGATGCTGGGAGCTCTGATCTTCAGCTCACTCCTCGGCTTTTTCGCCGTCTCCGGCTCCGGGGCGCAGATCAGCGCCGCCAATCCGGCAGCCTTCAAGTTCACTACCAGCTTCATCACCGGGGCGAGCCTCATGGCCTGGGGCTTCGGTTACTTCGGCCAACCCCACATCCTGGCCCGCTTCATCGGTATCAGAAACGCCGAATCGGTCAAAAGCGCGCGCCGGGTCGGCATCACCTGGATGGCCCTCAGCCTCGTCCTGGCGACCATGATCGGTATCGTGGGGATCGGCTACAACGCCCTTTTCCCCTTGGAAGGGGTCGCCGGGCCGGGAGGAGACAGCGAGAGGATATTCCTGGCCCTGACCAGCGCCCTCTTTCATCCCCTGTTCAGCGGATTCGTTCTGGCGGCGGTTCTGGCGGCGGTCATGTCCACGGCGGACTCCCAATTGCTCGTCCTCACCTCATCCCTCACTTCGGACATCCCCTATATCGCCAAGATGGATGAGAAAAAAAAGGAGCTCATCAGCCGGTTGGGGGTGGTCGGTTTCGCCTTCATCGCCTACCTTATCAGTGCCAACGACAACGGGACCATCCTGGCCATGGTGGGCTACGCCTGGGGAGGCTTCGGCGCCGCCTTCGGACCGGTGGTGATACTCGCTCTGACCTGGCGGAGAATGACCAGGTGGGGCGCCCTGGCGGGTATGCTGGTCGGGTCTATCACCATCTACGTGGTGAAAAACTACATCTCCATCGAAGGGGAGTACTTCTACGAGCTTCTGCCCGGCTTTATCTTGGCCTTCCTGGCTATCATCGTAGTCAGTCTGCTCGGGGACAAACCCTCTCACCAGGGGCTGGAGGTTTTTGATGAGACGGAGAGCCTGGTAAGGGCAAAATAGTAATAGCCGCGAAATCCCGGACAGATACCTTGACATTCAAGCTTTTTACAATTACCTTGATACTCAAGGTAATTTTCAATGGAACGAAAGCAACAGAAACACGATGAACGCCTGGAAGAGTACTCGAGGGCGCTGACCGAGTTCTTCGATCGTCTGAATTCCTGGGAGCAGAGCGTAGTATCGGACACCGGCGTCTCCCTGGCCCAAATGCACCTGATCGAAGTGATCGGCAACCGCGGGCGGATGAGAATGAAGGAGCTCGCCCAGCTCCTCGGGGTGACCACCGGTACCCTCACGGTGATGGTGCATCGGCTGGCGGAGAGGGACTACCTGATTCGACTCAAGGATGAGCAGGACCGACGCTCCTACTTCGTGGATCTGAGCGAAAAAGGAAAGGCCGAGTATCACCATCACCACCACATGCACTTCCACCTCGTTGAAGGAATTGTACACACTCTTGGCGAAAGAGAATCCGAGCAGTTCTTTGCCCATTTGAAAAAGCTGCAAGACGCATTAATTATAGGAGTATTGAATGAGTGAACGAATATGCAATCAGCACTGGGTAACGGGACAAAATAATAAACAAGGG